>NZ_JBFAKG010000045.1:60666-81366 GCF_040655595.1 Saccharopolyspora sp. NPDC050389 | reverse complement strand
TTCCTCTCGCCGGCCCGGCCCCCCTTTTTTTTCTGTGTCTGGGTGTCGGGGGGGTTTTTTTTTTTTGGGTCGCTATAGCAGCCCAAAAGACTCACGGCCCCGTGCCCGCAGGAACGCCGCTCCAGCTGATTGCGGGTGTTCACACCGTCGGAGCACTCCGGTCAGTCGAGGCCCCGCCGCCTCTGGTCACGCACGTTTGGCGACCGCGAGCAGACCCGGGCCGGTTGGGAGCGTGACCGGAACCAGGTTCTCGTCGGTCTGGATCGCCCGGACCAGGTCGCGCAGCGCCAGGGCCAGCGCGCTCCGGGTGTCCGGGCTGGCCAGCTGGACGCCCGCGAACACGATCACGCCGCCTGGGCGCAGCAGGCGGACGCCGAGATCCAGGTACCTGGGGTAGTCGGTCGTCGCGATGCCCACCGACACCAGGTCGTAGCCGCCCTCGGTGAGCCGCGGCATCAGGTCGACCGCGCGGCCGGCGATCAGCCGCGTCCGGCCGGTCGGCACGCCCGCCTCCCGCAGCGTCGCGCGGGCCGTCCGCTGCGCGGCCGCATCCGCGTCGATCGACGTGAGCACGCCGTCCGGCATCATGCCCTGGAGCAGCCACAACGCGCTCTCGCCCGAGCCGGTGCCGACCTCCACGACGGCCTTGGCCCGCAACGCCGCCGCCAGGAAGCGCAGCACGTGCAGCGGCGACGCCCCGACCGAGGTGTCCGTCGGCGCGCCGGAACGCGCCTGCTTCCGGCCCACGGGCCCGGCACCCACCGGCGTCTCGGGTATCACAACGCGAAAGGTTATCGACGTAGCCCGCCGCCGTGACCAGGGCCGCCGACATCGTTAGTGGGCCGTTTCCGGCGAGCCCGCGGTGCGACCCGCATCACGTCAGGTTCTCAGCCAGTTCTCAGGCGTCTTTAATCGCTACCTCACCAGGGCATACGAGAGTAGACACGTCATAACCGACACCCATCGGCGTCTCCTTGACGACACCGCCGGGAACAACGGAGGCGACATGTTCGTTCTTGGAGATGCAACCGCACAGGAGGTGGCTTCTCGCCCAATGGCAACACAGCCGATGAGTGTGGCCCCCAGTGTCCAACAGAGCACCGTCTCGCCCGCCGCGGAAGAGGTCCCCTGGACCCCGCCGACGTGGGACGAGGTGGTCCGGCAGCACGCAGACCGGGTCTACCGGTTGGCGTACCGCCTGACCGGCAACCAGCACGACGCCGAAGACCTGACCCAGGAGACCTTCATCCGGGTGTTCCGGTCGCTGGCGTCGTACAAGCCGGGAACGTTCGAGGGCTGGCTGCACCGGATCACCACGAACTTGTTCCTCGACATGGCCCGCCGCAGGTCCCGCCTGCGCATGGAGGGCCTGCCCGAGGACACCGACCGATTGCCCGGCGGTGGCCCGAGCCCGGAACAGGTGTTCAACGACACCCACCTCGACCCCGACCTGCAGTCGGCGCTGGACGAACTGCCGCCGGAATTCCGGGCGGCGGTGGTGCTGTGCGACGTCGAAGGGCTCTCCTACGAGGAGATCGGCGCCACCTTGGGCGTGAAGCTGGGTACTGTGCGCAGCAGGATTCACCGCGGGCGCCAGATGTTGAAGGCCACCTTGGAAGCTCGCCGCGAGCATGCCCGGGAGGTTTGACGAATGACGGTTTTGCGTGGGTGGGGGCTGCCGGAGCAGCACCTCGCGCTGGACGCGATCGTCGCGTTGGTGGACGGCGAGCTGAGCCCGAGCGCCCATGATCGCGCCGTCTCCCACCTGGCCCACTGCCCCGCGTGCACCGCGGACGCCGCCGCCCAGCGGCAGGCCCGCGCCGCGGTGCGGGCGGCCGAGACACCGTCGATCTCGCCGAAGTTCCTGCAGGCCCTGCAGGCCATCCCGGCGCACGCAGAACTGCCCAGCCAGCCGGACGGCCTCGCGCTGACCGAGGACGGCCAGCTGGTCGCCGTGACCCGCCCGGGCCGCACGAGGCGGTTCGGCGACGGAGCCGCGCTCGGGTCCAGTCGACCGCTCGGCGGCAGCCAGCAGCCCCTCGGCAGCGTGCCCCCTTTTGCCGGTGACGCCGCGGCGGAACCGTCGCGGCGGGTCGGCCGCCGCACCCGGCAGGGAGCCGGCGTGGTGTTCTCCGGCCTGGTGCTGGGCGCGCTCGCGTTGATGAATCTGCCGACCGACGACGACGGCCAGCCGATACCGGGCGCGCCGAACCCGCTGCCCGGTGGCGCGTTCACCAACGCCGTCGTCCCGGCGTCGGCGCGCGACAACCTGCCCGGCGATCCGTCCCCCAGCCAGCAGCCTTCTTCGGAGGCCCCGGCCCCGAGCACCTCGGCGAGCGCGCCGCCGGGTAACTGATCCGGCCAGGACGATTTCGCCCGCTCCCACACGGACTTCACCGGTCGCCCGGCAAAATGGGCACGCCGGTGGTGTGCCCACATGCCGGTGACACGGGCTCCTCGCCCGTGTGATCCACTCGAACGGACGAGTTTCGACCGCATGCTCGGGGAGCGATGAGCGACCAGCCAGGAAGGCCCGCACAGGGCTCCGACGCCGACCAGCAGCGCCGGGATCAACCCGAAGCAGGCCAGCAGGGTCCCAACGGACGGCCAGCCCAACCCGTGCATCCGTGGCAGGGCGCAGCCAGCCCCGCCCGGGGAGTGCCGGCCGCGCAGGCCGCCCCGGCCCGCCCCGCGCGCAACGGCCAGGCCGATCCGCCCCGCCTCGCACCGCGCCCGCTGCAGCGCCCCGCGGTCGACCCGTCGCAGAGCTCAACGTTCGGTCGCCCGAAGGGCGTGACCGGCAGCTTCGACCCGAACCGGCACGACGTTCCGGCGCGCGGCATCGATCAGGGCCCGCCCCCGCCGGAAGCGCTGTCCAAGGCGTTCGGCCGCCCGCCCGAAAGCGGCGAAAAGCTCCAGCGGGCGCCCGGCGAGCAGCCGATGACGCCCGAGTCGGCCGAAGAGCCGGTGCTGTGGAACTCCGGCGAGCGCGACCCGTGGCGCAACCCGGCCGCCGGCGCCGTGATCGGCCCGCCCGCGCTCGGCGAGGAACAGCAGGAGAAGCCCGACAGCACCGAAACCGGCCCGCTGCTCAGCGCCCGCGAAGTCCTGTTCGGCCGCCGGGTGCACCCGCGCGCGCTCGTGATCCTCGCCGTCGTCGCCCTGCTCGTCGGGCTGGCCGGCGGGCTGCTCGGCCGGATCACCGCCGAGGAGGGCAATCCGCTCACCAACCCCGACGTCACCCTCGCCGAGGTGGAGCAGGGCAAGGATCGACCGAAGGGCACCGTCGCCGCGGTCGCGCAACGCGTGGTGCCCGCCGTCGTGTCGATCGAGGTGCGCGTCGGCGCGCAGGGCGGCAGCGGCTCCGGGGTCGTCATCGACGGCAACGGCTACGTGGTGACCAACAACCACGTCGTCTCGATGGCCGCCGACACTCCGGGCGCGCTGGTCTCCACGGTCTTCCACGACGGCACCCGGGTGCCCGCCCGGATCGTCGGCCGCGACGTCAAGACCGACCTGGCGGTGATCAAGGTCGAGGTGTCCAACCCGACGGTCGCCCAGCTCGGCCGCTCCGACGAGCTGGCGGTCGGCGACGAGGTGATCGCCATCGGCTCGCCGCTGGGCCTGGCCGGCACCGTGACCACCGGCATCGTCAGCTCGGTGCACCGCCCGATGCGGCTGGCCGGTGAGGGCACCGACACCAACGCGGTCATCGACGCGATCCAGACCGACGCCGCGATCAACCCCGGCAACTCCGGCGGCGCCCTGGTCGACGGCAACGGCGCGGTGGTCGGCATCAACAGCGCGATCCGCACGCTCGGGGCCGGCGGCGAAGGCGGCTCGATCGGGCTCGGCTTCGCGATCCCGATCGACGACGTCCGCCGCATCGCCGAGGAGCTGATCCGCACCGGCAACGTGCAGCACGCCGACCTCGGCGTGAACGCCAAGTCGGTCAGCGATGGGCTCGCCGACGGCGCCCAGGTGCAGAACGTGCAGGACGGCAGCGCCGCGGCGGCTGCCGGGATCGCCGAGGGTGACGTGATCATCCGGGTCGGCGAGCGAAAGGTGGCCGGCGCCGACGAGCTGATCGTGGCGGTCGACCGGCACCAGGTCGGCGAGCGGGTGCCGGTCACCGTGGTGCGGCAGGGCCGCGAGCTGGTGCTCGACGTGGCCCTGCGGTGAACCACGGGCTCCGCCGGTCCGGGCCGGAAATTTCGCGGTATTGCCAGCGCGTCGGCCAGGCCCAGGTTTCTGCAGGCACGGGGCCGTGAGTACTTTGGGCTGCTATAACGACCCAAAGTACTCACGACCACAGTGACCAGTGGAAACCGCGAGCCGCAGAACCCCAGAGGTGCTGTCGCGCCGCAAAGTGCGCACCGCTGTCGGCTCGGTGAGCCGAACGAGCAGCTAACAGTTCGTGAAGGCGACGTGCTGGGCCAGTTCGCCCTCCTGCCGGGATCACCCGGTCGGTACGCTGGGGATGCGTTGGCAGCGCGCGGTGCTGGTCCGCGAGCCGTGAGGACCCGGAGGTAGTCGAGAGGTGTTCGAAAGCGTCGGCTGGCTCGAGATCCTGGTCCTCGTCGTGGCCGGGCTGTTCATCCTCGGCCCGGAGCGCCTGCCGCAGGGTGCGGCGTGGCTGGGCCGGACCGTCCGCCAGGTCAAGGAGTACGCGACCGGGGCCCGCGAGCAGATCAAGTCCGAGCTCGGCCCGGAGTTCGACGAGCTGCGCAAACCGCTGGAGGACCTGCGCGGCATCCGCAACTTCAACCCGCGCACGGCCGTGACCAAGCACCTCTTCGACGGGGAGAACCCGCTCGACGGCCTCAACGGCAACGGCAGCAACGGTCACCAGCCGAAGCCGGCCGACCCGCCCAAGCCCGAGCAGCGCCCGCTCGCACCGGGCGAGCGCCCGCCGTACGACTCCGACGCGACCTGATCACGCTTCGACCGCGACGCGCCTAGGCGCGATTCGGACGATCCACGCCCCGGCCGCCGCCACCGCCAGCCAGCAGCACAGCAGGACTGTCATCCCGGACCAGCCCCACGCGCCGTAGGCGGCGCCACCCAGCACGCCGCCGACGCTGCTGCCGCCGTAGTAGGCGAACTGGTACAGCGCGGACGCCTGGCCACGGGCCGATGCCGATGCCCGCGCCCCGACCCATCCGCTGGCCACCGAGTGTGCGGCGAAGAACCCGCCGGTGAACACGACCAGGCCCACCACGATCACTGGCAGGCTGTCGGAGAGCATCAGCAGCAATCCCAGCGCGGTCACCGCCAGGCTGGCGAGCAGCACCTGGATGCGTCCCCAGTGATCGGCGGCGCGACCGGCGAGCGTGGAGGTGACCGTTCCAGCGGCGTAGGCGAGGAACGCGAGCGCTGCGAGCGCCGGCGGCACCAACAGCGGCGGTGCGGCGAGGCGGAAGCCGAGCACGTTGTAGACGGTGACGAAGGCGCCCATGCCGAGCGCAGCGACCAGGTACGGCGCGTATAGCACCGGGTCGCTGAGCGCGGCGCGCAAGCCGCCGAGCAGCGGGCGCCAGCTCAGCGGCTGCCGGTGGTGGTTGCGTTCGGCCGGCAGCAGCACCACGAACAGCACCGTGCACACCCCGGCGAGCACGGCCACCGCCAGCACTCCGCTGTGCCAGCCGGCGAAGTCGCCGACCACGCCGCCCAGCAGCCTGCCGGCCATGCCGCCGATGGTGGTGCCTGCGACGTAGAGACCCATCGTCGTGCCCAGGTGCTCGCCGCCGGTCTCGTCGGCCAGGTAGGCGGCCGCGACCGCGGCCAGACCGGCGATCGCCGCGCCCTGCACCAGCCGAACGGCCACGAGCACCGGGAAGAACGGCACCCACGGCAGCAGCAAGCCCAGGGCCTCGGCGATCAGCAAGGCCGCGATCATCGTGCGGCGACGGCCGACCGCTTCCGACAGCGTGCCGAGCGGGATGGCCGCGACGGCCAGCCCAAGGGTGCTCGCCGAAACGAGCAGCGCCGCCGTGCCCGGGTTCAGCGCAAAGACCTCGGCCAGCTGCGGCAACACCGGCTGCGGCGCGTAGAGCAGCGCGAACATCGCCAGCGCGCCGAGCAGCAGGGCGATGCGGATCTTGCGGATGCGGGCCGGGTCGACTGCGTTCACGCGCTCGAAAGTAAGCAGCCCTAATTAATGCGTCCAATTCGGTAATCCCGCATCATTGATGCGGTGGTGAATGAATCAGCAGAGCCGGACGACGCGTCGCAGCTCGCGGCACACCTCGCCCCGGCGCTCGCCCTGCTGCGCGCGGTCGCGGCCGAGGGCCATCTCACACGAGCAGCGGAGTCCCTGGGCGTCCCGCAGCCGACGGTCAGCCGCACGCTGGCCAAGCTGGGCGATCGACTCGGCACGCCGGTGATCGCGCGGCAGGGTCGCGGCATCCACCTGACCCGCGCCGGGGCCCTGCTCGCGGCGGCCGCCGAAGACGCGATGCGCGGGCTGGAGGCGGACTGCCGGGCCGTGATCGAGGAGATCGACCCCGATCGGGGCCAGGTGACGTTCGGGTTCCAGCACACGATGGGCAGCACGCTGGTGCCGCCGCTGCTGCGCGAGTTCCGCGACGTGCACCCGCATGTGCGGTTCGGGCTCGTGCAGGGGCCGCGCAACAGCATGCTCGCGCGCGCCTGGTCGGGTGAGATCGACCTCTGCCTCATCTCGCCGCTGCCGGAGCGCGATCCACACTGGGAAACCGCCCCGCTCCGGGAGGAACCGCTGGTCGCGGTGCTGTTCGCGCGGCACCGGCTGGCTCGGCGCCGCAGGCTGCGGCTGGCCGAACTCGCCGGGGACGACTTCGTGGCGACCCGGCGCGGTTACGGCCTGCGGCAGATCTTCGCGGGTCTGGCCGAGCGCGCCGGGTTCGAGCCGCGGCTGGCCTTCGAGAGCGAGGAGGTCGACACGGTGCGCGGGCTGGTCGCCGCCGGGCTCGGCGTGGCGCTGCTGCCGCCCGGCGACAACGGTCCGGCGCCGGGCACCGTCGAGGTGCCGCTGGATCCGCCGGCGCACCGCACGATCGGGCTCGCCTGGCCGGCGGGCCGAACGCTACCGCCGGCGGTCCAGACCTTCCGCGACTTCACCCTCGGCCGCGCTTGATCCGCAGGCCGTGAGTCTTTTGGGCGGCTATAGCAGCCCAAAAGACTCACGGCCCCGAGATCACTCCGAGAAGCTCGCGGCGAGCGCGACGAGGCTGCGGGCCGCGAAGCCGGTGCCGCCCGGCACCACCTCGGCGTAGTCCTTGTCGGCCCGGGCCGGGCCCGCGATGTCCAGGTGCGCCCACGGCAGCCCGCCGGTGAACTCGCGCAGGAACAGCGCGGCGGTGATACCGCCGGGCCCCGGCGGGGTCTGCTTCACGTCGGCGAGCTGCCCCTTCACGTCTTCCGCGTGGTCCTCCAGCAACGGCATCCGCCACCAGGCCTCGCCGACCCGCTGCCCGGCCTCCCGGACGCGGTCCGCCAGCTCGCCGTCCGTGGCGAACAGCCCGCCGGTGCGCAGGCCAAGCGCGACCTTCATCGCGCCGGTCAGCGTCGCGACGTCCACCAGCAAGTCCGGCTCCAGCCGGTCCACGGCGTAGGCGAGGGCGTCGGCGAGCACCATGCGGCCTTCGGCGTCGGTGTTGCCGACCTCCGTGGTGGTGCCGCCGTAGTGCCGGACGACGTCGCCAGGCCGGTAGGCGCTGCCGGACACGTGGTTCTCCGCCGACGGCACCAGGCCGGTCACCCGGACCGGCAGCTCCAGCCGGGCGATGGTCAGCAGCGCGCTGATCACCGCCGCGCCGCCGGACATGTCGGTGCGCATCAGATGCATGCCCTCGGCGGGCTTGATCGAGATGCCGCCGGTGTCGAAGGTGATGCCCTTGCCGACCAGCACCAGGTGCGGGCCCTGGACGTCCTTCGGCCGGTAGGTCAGCTCCAGCAGCCGGGGCGGCCGCGACGAGCCGCCGCCGACCGCGAGGATCCCGCCGAAACCGTTGTCGGCCAGCCACTTCTCGTCCCGCACCGCGGCGGTCAGGTCCGCCACGTCGGCGGCCAGCTCGGCGGCGACGCCGGTCAACCAGGCCGGGTCCTTGATGTTCGAGGGAGCGTTGGCGAGATCGCGGGCCAGCGCGGTGGCCGCAGCCAGCTCGCGGGTCTGCCGGACCTGCTCGCCCAGCGCCGCCTGGTCGGCGCCTTCCGGCGCCACCAGCAAGACCTTCCGCAGGCGCGGCGGGGCCGGCTTGGCGGTCACCCGGAACCGGTATCCGCCCAGCGCCAGCCCCAGCGTCAGCGCCGAAACCGTGTCGCCGTCGACGTCGTCGGGCAGCCGGATCTGGAGGTAGTCCGCGTCGGAAGCGTCCCCGAGGTCGCCGACCTCGTCATCGGACTCCGCCGTCTCACCGAGCCTGGCGCGCAGCGCGCGTGCGAGCGCAGCACCGGCGCTGCGCCACTTCACCGGCTCCCCCGAGCCGACGCCAACGACCCAGCCGACGCCGCCCTCCGGCAGCGGCAGCGCGCGGACGTCACCGGCCGTCGACGAAGCACCAACGGCCTGCAACACCGCGATGTCCACATCGAACGGTTCGGCCGCCGCCGCCAGGTCCGGGCCCGACTCGCCGTCGAAGACCGCGACCGCGCCGGGCACGCCGTCCCGCCACTGCCGCACGACGTCCACTTCGACCAGTGACGTCGGGATCGCGGGCAGCGCCGGGTCCGCGTCGCGGGCCGGCTGGGCGGAACGGAACACTGAAGCACCGGACACGAGAAGACCTTCCTGCACGGCTCGCCGCGCGCACTAGACTGCCTGCTCTCGAAACGGCGGAGCCGGAACGAGTTCAACGACAGCTGTAGAAGTTACCGTCCTCGCGGGCCCGGTCACGATGCGCGCCGGGACGAGGCCCCGGATGATCACGGGGGCGGATCGAGGACTTGTCTGCCATCGACGACGGCCCCGGTGCCACCCATGGCACCGGGGCCCGACCGCGGCGAAGAAGCTCGCCACTCGCCGTCGACTCGATTGCGTTGTCGCCTCGGGCATTGGGGGCAACGTCACTGCCCCGATCGCCAACTGGCAGCCTCAGCCGGTGGCCGACTCCAGGGCGTCGCCCAGGTTCTTGGCCTCCTCGACCGACATCTCGACGACGAGCCGCCCACCACCCTCAAGCGGGACGCGCATCACGATGCCGCGTCCCTCCTTAGTCACCTCGAGGGGACCGTCACCGGTCCGGGGCTTCATGGCCGCCATAGCGTGCTCCCTCCGTGAACTCTTCCCCCGCTGGTCGCCACAACCAGCTCGGGTCCTCCCCCATTCTCCCCCATCCCGAGGCGGGGACGAAACCGAACCGATCAACTCGTGTCGCCCGTGCGCTGGTCGAATGCCCGCGAAGGCTGGCAGACTCACCTCTCGTGCGGGCTGTTTCGGTGCATTCCGACGCGACCGTCGGCACCCGTGGGTCGACGGTCGGCGCTCGGCGCCGGGCCGGCCCCCGCGGCGCTCGACCACTACCCGGGCGACCAGCCACAACACTGTCTACTCGGGACTTCGCGCGACCCTCGGAGTCCACTTTGGAATATCGAGCGGCGATCTCGCGACCCGCCACAACGGACCGCAGGAATAGGAGTGCGAAGTGACCGACGTGCTGCTGACCCAGGACACCGCAGGTGTGCGCCTGCTCACGCTGAACCGGCCGGAGGCGTTCAACTCGCTCGACGTCGAGCTCAAGCAGGCCTTGATCGCCGCGCTGCGGGAGGCGGCCGCCGACGACTCGGTGCGCGCGCTGGTGATCACCGGCGCGGGGAAGGCGTTCTGCGCCGGCCAAGACCTCAAGGAGCACATCGCGCTGCTGAACTCCGGTGACCCGGCGCCGCTGAACACGGTCGAGGAGCACTACAACCCGATCATCCGGGCCGTGACGAGCATGCCGAAGCCGGTGATCGCCGCGGTAAACGGCACCGCCGCCGGGGCGGGCGCGTCGCTGGCCTACGCGTGCGATCTGCGGGTGGCCGCGTCGAACGCGAAGTTCCTGATGGCCTTCGCCAACGTCGGGCTGTCGGCGGACTCCGGCGCGTCCTGGACGCTGCCGAGGCTGATCGGCTACGGCCGGGCGATGGAACTGCTGCTGCTGGCCGAGCCGGTGGTCGCCGAGGAGGCGCTGCGGATCGGCATGGTGAACCGGGTCGTCGACGCCGGCGAAGCCGTCGCGGCGGCCACCGAGCTGGCCACCCGGATGGCAGCCGGGCCGACCAGCGCCTACGCCCGGATCAAGGAGGCGATGCTGGCGGCGGCGGCCGAAGGCCTGGCCGAGGCGCTCGCCGTGGAGGCGGGAGCGCAGGCGGAGGCCGGGGCGACGGCCGATCACCGGGAGGCCGTCGCGGCCTTCGTCGAGAAGCGCACCCCCAACTTCACCGGCCACTGAGACGCCTCACCGCGGGCACGCCGGTCGTGAGTGTTTTGAGCCGCTATAGAGCCTGTTTCCAAACTCGTCCTGCGTGGCGGTGTGGGTGGCGGCCCCCCTGCGGGATTTACCGTCGCCTTCTCGCTGTGGGATCCCCGACATCATGAATGCCAATTCACCACGTCGGGGATGTCCTCGCTGGAAGAACCCCGGAGGGGTGGGGCACCGCGAACCCGCGGCGGTGCCGGTTGCGGGGGTGGGCTAAGCGGCTGCGCCGCTTCAAATACAAAACGCCCGCGTTACCACACCCGACGTCACCACATCCAAAACAGCCTCTACAGCAGCCCAAAACACTCACGACCCGCGACCAACGGAAACGTTGGAACTCCGGGAACCGCGCCCCCGGGGAGAGCGTTCAGCCTGCGCGCCAGCAGGTGGCCAGGTGGTCGTCGACCATGCCGGTGGCCTGCATCAGCGCGTAGCACGTCGTCGGGCCCACGAACGCGAAGCCGCGGCGCTTGAGCTCCTTGGCCATCGCCGTCGACTCCGTGGTGACGGCCGGGATGTCGCCGAGCGTGGCCGGGTGCCGCTCGCGGGGTTCGGGGGCGAACGACCAGAGCAGCTCGTCCAGCGGGCGGTCCAGCCGGAGCACCGCGCCCGCGTTCCGGATCGCCGCGTCGATCTTCGCCCGGTTGCGGACGATGCCCGCGTCGGCGAGCAGCCGCTGCCGGTCGGCTTCGCCGAAGGCAGCCACCCGCTCCGGATCGAACCCGGCGAACGCCCGCCGGAACGCCGCCCGCTTGCGCAGGATCGTCAGCCAGGACAGCCCGGACTGGAACGCTTCCAGCGTGATCCGCTCGAACAGCTCCGGGACGCCGTGCAGCGGGACGCCCCACTCGCGGTCGTGGTACTCGATGTAGTCCGCCGACTGCACGCCCCAAGGGCACCGCGCCCGGCCGTCCGCGCCGACCACCGCGGCACCGGATTCAGCCACGTTCTCCTCCGCCCGAATAGCCGCGGCAGAACGCCGCGAAAGCGTTCAGCGACCGGCGCATGCCCCAGGCGAAGGCCGGCCGCACCACCGGCCAGACCAACGCGCCGCCGGGCGGCAGCACCAGCCGTTCCCACCACAGGAACGTCGATGCCGCGTTGCCGCACCGGACCACGTCGAACCCGCCGTCGCCGACGATCAGCCGCCCGTGGTGGCGCACCCGGCAGGTCTGCGGCGGCCGCCAGTCGACGATCTCCATCCGATCCACCACGCCGAGCCCGCGGAATCCGGTGACCGCCACCAGCTGCGCGCCCGGCCCGTCGGGGCCGCCGAGCGCGTGCACCTCGGTGCCCAGCATCCACTCGCCCTGCCGCGCCCAGTCCGTCGCCGCCGCCCACACCACCTCCGGCGGTGCCTCGACCGGCACGCTCAACCGCAGTTCGACCGGGCGCACCGGTCAGCCCTCCGGCTCGTCGGGACGCCCGGCGCGGGCCTCCTGCAGCTGCTCGCCCGCGGCGTCGAGCTGCCGCTCCAGGACCGCGATCCGGCCGTGCAGTTCGTCGATCTCCCCGGCGAGGCGCTCCAGTGCCCAGTCCACCTCCGACGCCTTGTAGCCGCGGAGCACCTGCTGGAACCGCAGCGCGCGCACGTCGGCGCCCTCGATGTCGGTCGGGGGCATGCGGGTCGGAGTCGAGCCCGGCGGCAGCGGCGCGAGCTGCTCGCCGCGTCCGAAGACCAGCGAGGCCAGCAGGTAGATCACCGCAGCGACCGCGAGCACCACGAACAGGTAGATGAGCGCACTAGCCACGGTCGTCAATCGTGGCACGAACGGCGAACCGCCGCGGCCACGGTCAGGTCTTGGCGGGCGCGGCCTCGAGCACGCCCTCGATGGCGGAGGTGAACTCGCGCCAGGCGCGGCGCTCGTTCTGCAACGTCTGCACGCCGGTCTGGGTCAGGCGGTAGGTACGGCGCTGCCGCCCGCCGACGGTGCTCCAGGTGCTCTGCACGTAGCCGGCGCGCTCCAGTCTGCGCAGCGCCGGATACACGGTCCCGGTGGGCAGATCAAGGGCGCCGCCGCTCCGTTCCTGCAGCGCCTCGATGATCGCGTAACCATGCAAGGCCCTGCCGTCGAGCGTGGCCAGCAGCAGGGCGTCCAGGTGGCCGCGGAGCGCATCAGCCTTCACAAGTAGCGACTCTACGGTCATTTGCGACCACTGTCACCGACCTTGCGCAAGAGGACCTAGGTCCTTTCGCGATCCGGACCCCTGATGACGTCCATCACATCGTGCGGCGAGTGCGCCGTTCGGGTGGCGCAAAGGCGAAAACCCGTTGACAGCGCCCGAATCCCGACACACTGCGGAGTCGGATGTGCCCGGGCGAGCGATCAGGAGCCGTTTGCCGTGTCCAAGGACAGCGCCCAGGAAACCACCGGTGCTTCACGGCTCGATGCCGAGACGACCTTCGCCCCGCGGCAGGAGGCCCTCGACCAACTCCGCTCGTACCTCACGGTGCTCGTCGACGTGATCGACCAGCACCCGGAGGCGAGCATGGAGCGCGACGAGGCGCACTGGCGGCTGGAGGAGCTCGTCGAGGAGCTCGCCAGAACGCCACCGAGCGCACCGCGCGTCCAGTCCCGGTGGTTGCGGCTGGCCCCGGTGCTCCAGGAGGTCCGTCCGGACATCCCGATCGCGATCCTCACCCAACTGCTCAAACGGGCCGTCGGCGACCTCTGAACCGCCGCCACGGCCTCGTGAGCGCTCACTCCGGTTCTTACCGGATCGAGCACTCACGAAGCCTCAGGCGAGGGCGCGGAGGACCTGGTCCGGCGGGTGGGTGCCCGCGATGGCCGCGACCATCTCGACCGTTCGGCGGGTTTCCACCACGTGGTGCGCGCGGAAGATCCGGGCGCCGCCCCAGGCCGCGATCGCGGTGGCCGCCAGCGTGCCCTCCAGGCGCTCCGTCACCTCCGCACCCAGCGTCTCGCCGACGAAGTCCTTGTTGGACAACGCCATCAGCACCGGCCAACCGGTCGCCACCAGCTCGCCGACCCGCCGCAGCAGCGCCAGGCCGTGCCAGGTGTTCTTGCCGAAGTCGTGGGTCGGGTCGATCAGCACGCCGTGCGCCGGCACCCCGAGCCGCACCATCCGCTCGGCCCGCTCGACGAGTTCGGCCGTCACCTCGGCGACCACGTCGGCGTAGCGGGGCCGGTACGGATCGGTGCGCGGCGGCAGGCCGCCGGTGTGCGAGCACACCACGCCGACGCCGAACTCGGCCGCCACCTCGGCCAGCTTCGGATCGGCACCCGCCCAGGTGTCGTTGAGCAGATCCGCGCCCGCCTCGCACACCTGCCGGGCCACGTCGTGCCGCCAGGTGTCGACGCTGATCACCAGGCCCGGATGGCGTTCCCGGACCGCGGCGACGAACGGCACCACCCGCTGGAGCTCCTCGGCGGCGTCCACCGTCTCGCCCTGCGCCCCGGCACGGACCCCGCCGATGTCGACGATGTCCGCGCCGTCGGCGACGGCGCGGTCCACGGCGGCGGTGGCCGCGTCGACCGCGAAGGTGCGCCCCCGGTCGAAGAACGAGTCGCGGGTGCGGTTGACGATCGCCATCACGAGCGGTCGGTCCTGGGGCATGTCCTTGTCTCGGAACCGGAGAGGCTGCACAACTCCAGATCCTGGCACGCCGCCGCTCACCGCAGGTACACGGATTGGCTTGCGCGGCGGAACCTCGGGCGCCGCGCGGAGGCTCACCGCGCGCAGGCGTCGAGAGCTTCGTCGACGTCGGTGACCACGGTGAGCGCGTCCAGCGATCGCTGAGTGGCGAATCCGGTGTCCACCAGGCCGTGCAGCCAGTCCAGCAGCCCGCTGTAGTGGCCGTCCGGGTCGAGCAGCACGACCGGCTTGGCGTGCATGCCGATGTAGCGGGCGGTCCAGATCTCGAACAGCTCCTCGCAGGTGCCGATGCCGCCGGGCAGCGCGAGGAACGCCGTCGCATGCGCGTCCATCAGGCCCTTGCGCTCCCGCATCGTGTCCACGACCAGCAGCTCGTCGGCGTCGGTGTCGGCGACCTCGCGGTCCACCAGGGCGCGCGGGATGACGCCGATGGTCCGGCCGCCGCCGGCCCGCGTCGCCCGGGCGACCTCGCCCATCATCGACACGCGCCCGCCGCCGGAGACCAGCGACCAGCCGCGCTTGGCGATCTTGGTGCCCACCTCTGCCGCCAGGTCCAGGTGTTGTTGCGGCACCGGGCGCGACGCGCAGTAGACGCAGACGGCGATGTCCACATTGGTCTCCTCGGCGCTCTCCCCCGCCGGCTCAACGCTGCTCAATGAGTGGCCTCCCACGCCTCGTACGCCTCCTGCACGATGCTGACCGCGTCGTCGATGTCGTCGGTGAGGTGCAGCAGCGAGAGGTCCTTGTCGCCGATCTTGCCCGCGCCGTGCATGCTGTCGCGGATCCAGTCGTACAGGCCCTGCCAGTAGGACTTGCCGAACAGCACCACCGGGAACTTGGTGACCTTCTTGGTCTGCACCAAGGTCAGCGACTCGAACAGCTCGTCCATGGTGCCGAAGCCGCCGGGCAGGCAGACGAACGCCTGCGCGTACTTGATGAACATCGTCTTGCGGACGAAGAAGTAGCGGAAGTTGACGCCGAGGTCGACCCACGGATTGAGGCCCTGCTCGAACGGCAGCTCGATGCCGAGCCCGATGGACAATCCGCCCGCCTCCGACGCGCCGCGGTTGACGGCCTCCATCGCGCCGGGCCCGCCGCCGGTGATCACCGCGCAACCGATCTTGGCCAGCGCCGCGCCGAGCTCGACTCCGGCCGCGTACTCCGGGTGCTCCCGCGGCGTCCGCGCCGAACCGAACACGGTCACCGCGCGCGGCACCTCGGCGAGCGCGCCGAAGCCCTCCACGAACTCGGCCTGGATGCGCAGCACGCGCCACGGATCGGTGTGCACCCAGTCCGACGGGCCACGCGAGTCCAGCAGCCGCTGGTCGGTGGTGGTGGGTTCGCGCAACCTCGACCGGCGCAGCACCACGGGTCCGCGTTGCTTCTCCTGGGGGCGTTCCGCGCCGTTCGGCTCTCCCCACGGGCCTTCGATTGTCATGTGGTCGAGAGTACGCACGGGCGGTCGGCCGCCGACGCCTGCCCGGCCCCCGTGCCGGGCGGAGAAATGCCTGTTCACGAGGGATTCACACGAGCGTGCGGCGGCGTACGATACGAAGAAAAGATCTAGTGGTGCCGGCGACGCCGGCCGCGCACACCACGCAGATCCACCCGATCTACGCAGGCGCCGGAGACGGGTCGCCGGGCTAGGCCAGAAGTCGAGCCCGGGAGCCAGCCATGCTCATCGAACTGCTGATCGCAATCCTCGCGCTCGGAGTCCTCTACGTCGCGGCCGGCGTCAAGGTCGTGAAGCAGTACGAACGCGGTGTGGTGTTCCGCTTCGGAAGGCTGCAGGAGCTGACCCGCGGCCCCGGCCTGACCATGATCGTCCCGGCCATCGACCGGATGCGGAAGGTCAACCTGCAGATCATCACCATGCCGGTGCCCGCCCAGGAGGGCATCACCCGCGACAACGTGACCGTCCGGGTGGATGCGGTGGTGTACTTCCGCGTCGAGGACCCGGCGCGCGCCATCGTCAACGTCGAGGACTACCTGTTCGCCGTCGGCCAGGTCGCGCAGACCTCGCTGCGCTCGATCATCGGCAAGAGCGACCTGGACGACCTGCTGTCCAACCGCGAACGGCTCAACCAGGGCCTGGAGCTGATGATCGACAGCCCGGCGCTGGGCTGGGGCGTGCACATCGACCGGGTGGAGATCAAGGACGTCTCGCTGCCGGAGTCCATGAAGCGCTCGATCGCCCGCCAGGCCGAAGCGGAACGCGAGCGACGTTCGCGAGTCATCTCGGCGGACGGCGAATTCCAGGCGTCCCGCAAGCTCGCCGACGCGGCCCACGTCATGGCCGACACCCCGGCCGCGCTCCAACTCCGCCTGCTGGAAACGGTCGTCGAGGTGGCGGCGGAGAAGAACTCGACCCTGGTGCTGCCGTTCCCGGTCGAACTCCTGCAGTTCGTCGACACCGTGAAGCACGCAGGAGCGAAGAGCGAAGCACCAAAGGCGGAGCCGGCGGCAGCGGAGCCGGCGGCAGCGGAACTCGCCGACGCGGAGCGCGAAGCAGCGGAACTCCCCGCAGCGGAGCCGGCGGCGGAGCTGCCGCGGCAACGCGAGGGCACGGCCGCCGACGGCAGGAAGCCGCGCGACGCGGAGCGCTCGGAGAGCTCGGAGAGCGGCGAGTCGATGCTCGGCATCGCCTGATCCCGGCGTGCTGAACGGAGTGAAGGGCACTCGGCGAGGAGTGCCCTTCACGCCGTGAGAATCAAGCGAAGAAGCGGCGGAGGACGTCGGCGCAGTGGCGGATCTCCGAGGTCGCCACGTGCTCCTGCTTCGTGTGCGCGAGGGTCGGTGAGCCCGGGCCGAAGTTCACCGCCGGGAGGCCGCGGGCCGCGAACCGGGCCACGTCGGTCCAGCCGAGCTTCGCGACCGGCTCCGATCCCGACGCCTCGACCAGCTGCGCCGCCGCCGGAGCGGTCAGTCCGGGCAGTGCTCCCGAGGCACCGTCGGTCACCGTGACCTCGAAGCCGTCGAAGACCTCGCGCAGGTGCGTTTCGGCCTCCGCCAGCGACTTGTCCGGGGCGAACCGGTGGTTCACCGTCACCACGCACGAATCCGGCACCACGTTGCCCGCGACGCCGCCCTCGATCCGCACCGCCTGCAGCCCCTCCCGGAACTGCAGGCCGTCGATCACCGGGTTGCGCGGCGTGTAGTCGACCAGCCGCTGCAGCACCGGTTGCGCGGCGTGGATCGCGTTGACGCCCATCCACGCGCGCGCCGTGTGCGCGCGGGCTCCGGTGGTGCGCACCTCCACCCGCATCGTGCCCTGGCAGCCCGCCTCGATCGCGGCGTTCGACGGCTCGCACACCACCGCCAGATCGCCGGCCAGCCAGTCCGGCAGCTCCCGCTCGATCCGGTTGAGGCCGTTGCGCTCGGCTTCCACTTCTTCGCAGTCGTAGAACACGAACGTCAGGTCGTGCCGCGGTGCGGTGAGCGTCGCGGCGAGGTGCAGCATGACCGCGTCGCCGCCCTTCATGTCGACCGTGCCGCAGCCGTGCAGGACCTCCTCGGCGCCCGAACCGGTGCGCCGCAGCGGGAGGTTGTCGTTGATCGGCACGGTGTCCAGGTGCCCGGCGAGCACCACTCGCGAGTCCCGCCCGAGGTTCGTCCGCGCCAGCACGGCGTCGCCGTTGCGCACCACTTCGAGGTGCGGCGCCTGGTTGCGCAGCGCCTGCTCCACCGCATCAGCGATGGCCTTCTCCCCGCCGGAGACGCTGGGGATGTCCACCAGCGCGGCGGTGAGCTCGACGGGGTCAGCGGTGAGATCCAACGACGCAGTCACGCCCCGGAGGCTACCCGGACGCCCGGAGCGCGGCCCCGCCACGGCTGGACCAGCGGATTCGGCGCCGACCGGAGGTTGTGAACAGGTGAGGACCGGATCTGCGCAACCACCGTCCAAGCCGTGATCATCACGCTAGGCTTCCGCCGCTGGAGGTGGGCGAGGTGGGCATGGATTACAAGGCAAATCCCGATGCGCTCAGGAAGGCCGGAGCGAGCGCGAAGTCGGCCGGCGAGCAGGCCGGTCAGGTCAAGCTGGGGCCGCCGGCCGAGGACATCGCCGAGGCGATGCCCGGCGGCAAGTCCGAAGGCGCGTCGAAGCAGGTCGTGCAGAGCTGGGAGAAGGCGATCAAGACCTGGAGCCAGGCCGCCGCCCAGCACGGCGAATCGCTGAACGCGAGCGCCGACGAATACCAGCAGTCCGACGAGTCCAGCGCAGCGGACATCGACCGCGCCGGCGCACAGCCCGGGAAGTAGGCAGCAAGATGGTGTCCTTCGCCGACGTGCGCCGCTGGAAGCCTGAGGGCCTCGACGCCGTCCACAACGACCTCGGCAAGCGCCGCGACGACCTGGTCAACCTGCAGGACGAGCTGGACGGCGCGAAGAATCCGGAGGGCTGGAGCGGCAAAGCCGCCGGGGGCTCCGATAAGCAGCACGAGAAGCTGGTGTCGGACATGCGCTCGCTGGTGGCCGAGGTCGCCACCGTGCGGGTCGCGGTGGCCGCGGCGGCCGACGAGGTCGCCAGGATCAAGCAGCAGATCGAGCAGGCCGACCACGAGGCGCAGGCCAACGGCTTCGAGATCACCGAAGAAGGCGGCGTTCGCGACGTCAAGCCGCCCCAGGACGTGCCGGAAGACCAGCTGGAGCAGGTCAAACAGCAGCGCATCCAGGTCCGCGACAAGCTCGTCGAGACGATCGAGAAGATCCTCGACGACGCCGAGAAGGCCGACGCCGAACTCGCCAAGGCGCTGACCTCGGCGGAACAGGACAAGATCGAGCCCGGCAAGGGCGATTCCCTGGCCGATGCCGCGAACACCGATGACATCCAGGCCCTCGCCGCCTCCGCCGGGAAGCCGAAGGACGATTCGCCGAAGGCGGCGGCGGAATGGTGGAAGTCGCTGTCCGATGAGCAGCGCGCGGCGCTGCGGGAGAACCCGCCCGAATGGCTGGGCAACCGCGACGGCATCCCGGCCGAGGTTCGCGACGAGGCCAACCGCGGCCGCATCGACGACGTGCGCGGCGACCTCGAACAGCAGAAGAAGCAGCTGGAGCAGGGCGGCGTTTCCGAAGACGAGAAGGAAAAGCTCCAGCAGGTCAACGACAAGATCAAGTCACTGGACGAGGTCGAGACGACCATCGCCAAGGAGGACCCGCCGCGCCAGCTGCTGGTGCTCGACAGCAGCGGCGAGCGGATGAAGGCCGCCGTGGGTGTGGGCAACGTCGACACCGCCGACCACGTCTCGGTGTTCACGCCCGGCTACATGACCACGGTCCAGGACAGCCTCGGCGCCTACGACTCGAAGATGCAGGAACTGGTCAAGGAGTCGAAGGCCGAGCTCACCCGGGATGGCAAGGACGACAGCGTCGCCGCGGTGGCCTGGCTCGGCTACGAGGCCCCGCAGAAGTCCGAGGACACCGACGTGTTCGGCGACTCGGTGGTCAGCTCCAGCTCCGCCCAGGAAGGCGGCGAGAAGCTGAACAACTTCTACAAGGGCATCAACGAGTCCCGGGACAGCGACCCGCACCTGACCGCGATCGGCCACTCCTACGGCTCCACCACCACCGGCTACGCCCTGCAGGGCGGCGGCCACGGCGTCGACGACGCGATCATCTTCGGCTCCCCCGGCGTCGGCACCAACGACATCGAGGACCTGCACGTCCCGGAGGGCCACGCCTACCGGCTGGAAGCCAAGGACGACCAGGTCGCGGACTTCTCCCGATTCGGCGGCGACCCGTCCCACATGGACGGTTTCAAGGACCTGTCCACCGAGAAGTCGGGCGAGGGCAAGGGCGTCGAGGGCCACAGCGACTACCTGGACACCGAAACCACCAGCCAGCACAACATGGCCTCGGTGGTCGCGGGCCTCCCGGACAACACCGTGGAGGGCAAGACCAACGGCGTCGGGGATGTGATCTCCTACGTACCGCACCAGACCCAGGAAGCCGGCTCCGCGATCTACGACTTCGGTGAGAAGACGGTGTCCGGCGCCAAGGATCTGGGCGAGAAGGCGGTATCCGGAGTCAAGGACTTCTTCTCATGAAAAAGCTCGTCCTGTTCGTCCTCTGCGGTCTGCTCGCCACCGGCTGCGCGAGCGGGCCCGAACCGTCCGACGGGGGAAACGTGTCAGACCCGCTCAGCATGTTGCAGCAGCGACCGTCCATGGAAGAGATCACCGCCCGCTACGAGGAGATGCAGCAGAAGTTCCGGGACCGGCTGTCCGCCGACCTCGGCCTGGCGACGCCGTGGATCAACAAGGGCGACCCCGGTCAGGCCGCCTGCCAGGGCAAAGAGCTCTCGCACGTCGACGGGGCCGAGGAACACAGCCTGGACACCTGGGCCTACGAGGGCAACATCCCCGACGATCAGTGGGATCGGGCGCAGCAGATCGGGATCGACGTGACCAAGGAGTTCGGCTTCAAGGAGCTGGAGATCGTGGTCAACCGGCCCGGCGACCACAAGGTCGAGATGCACGACGAATTCGGCGCGAAGCTGCAGTTCGGCACCAAGGTGAACACGGTCATGAGCCTGCGCACCGGCTGCCACCTCCTCCAGTCCGCCAAGGGCTGATCCCAGCCGCGGTCGCGGGGCCGTGAGTCTTTTGGGCGAGACGCGCTACCAACTGCGCTACAGCCCCTTGTT
>NZ_JBFAKG010000045.1:8766-60656 GCF_040655595.1 Saccharopolyspora sp. NPDC050389 | reverse complement strand
ACGCCCCCCCGCCCCCCCCGGGGGGGCGGGGGGGGGGTCTGTCCTCCTGCCCCACCACCCAACCCCCAAAACCCCCCCCCGGCCCCGGCTCCGCGGTGACCGAGCATTTGAAAGGCACAGGCCGCTTCATGGTGTCGTTCGCCGACGTGCGCCGCTGGAAACCCGATGCGCTGGAGGAGGTTTTCCGCACCCTCGGCAAGCGCCGGGACGAGCTGGTCGGGCTCGACGACGAGCTCCAGGCCGCGCGCAACCCGGACGGCTGGACGGGCGAGGCCGCGGAGAATTCCACTAAGCAGCACACCGAACTGGTCGAGAACATGCACCGGCTGGTCGCCGAGGTCGACGGCGTCCGCGACGCCGTCGGCAAGGCAGCCGAAGAGGTCGAGCAGATCAGGAAGCGGCTCGACGAGACGGAACACCAAGCGCGCGCCAACGGCTTCGAGATCACCGAGGAAGGCGGCATCCGCGACGCCGCCCCGCCGCAGGACGTGCCCGCCGGCGAAGTCGAGCAGGTGAAGCAGGAACGGCTGCGCGTCCGCAACGAGCTGGCCGCCGCGATCGAATCGATCCTCGACGACGCCGAGCGCGCCGACGCCGAACTGGCCAAGACGCTGACCGCGGCGGAACAGGACGAGATCGAGCCCGGTGCCGCCCCGGCGCAGACCATGGCCGCAGCCGCCAAGCCTCCCGAGGACGGCGGCCCGGCGGAGAACGCCAAGTGGTGGAAGTCGTTGTCGGACGCCGAACGCGAGGCGTACACCAAGAATCCGCCCGCCTGGCTCGGCAACCGCGACGGCATCCCGGCCGAAGTCCGGGACCAGGCCAACCGCGCCCGCATCGGCGACGAGCGATCCGCACTGCAGGCCCGCAAGGACGAGCTGAAGCAGGGCGGCATTTCCGGCGACGAGGAGAAGGAGCTGGAGAAGGTCGACGCCAAGCTCAAATCCATCGACGCGGTGGAGACGATGCTGGCGCGCGGCGACCGCCAACTGCTGCTGCTCGACACCGGCGGCGAGCGCGCCAAGGCGGCGGTCGCGGTGGGCAATGTGGACACCGCCGACCACGTCTCGGTGTACACGCCGGGCATGAACACCACCGTCGACGGCTCGCTGAACGCCGACAAGCAGATGGACCAGCTGCGCAGGCAGGCCCAGTTCGAGAGCGACCGGCACGGCGACGGCGGCAAGGTCGCCGCGGTGACCTGGGTCGGCACCGAATTCCCGCAGCGGAGCGAGGTCACCGACCCGGACCACTCGGTCGCCGCCGCCAAGTCCGCCGAGGAGGGCGGCAAGAAGCTCGCCGACTTCTACGAGGGCATCAACGCCTCGCGGGGCGACGATCCGCACCTGACCGCGATCGGCCACTCCTACGGCTCCACGATCACCGGCTACGCGATGCAGGAGAAGGGCCACGGCGTCGACGACGCGGTGTTCTCCGGCTCGCCGGGCGTGGGCACCGACAACATCGAGGACCTCAACGTGCCGACCGGGCACTCGTACCGGATCGAGGCGAAGAACGACTGGGTGGCCGACCTGGGCCGCTTCGGCGGCGACCCCAGCCACCTGGACGGGATGACCGGCCTGTCCGCGAAGGAGTCCGAGCACGGCAAGGGCGTCGAGGGCCACAGCAGCTACTTCGCGCCGGACAGCACGAGCCAGTACAACATGAGCACGGTGGTCGCCGGAGTGCCGGATCGGGCGGTCAAGGACGACGGCCGCGGGATCGGCGACGTGATCTCCGGCATGATCTCCTGAGGCGACCGCCACCCTTACCTGACCAGACGGGGGAATCGTGGACGACCCGCGCAACCTGCTCCGCCAGCGCCCCAGCATCGATGAGATCAGCGAGCGCTACGAACAGATGCAGCAGCGGCTGCTGGACCGGCTCAACATCGAGGTCGGGCCGCTGGCATGGGCGGTGTCGGACCCGGTCAGCCGGGCAGGCTGCACGGAGTTCCCGGAGGTCCACGAGGCGGAGAGCCGGGTCCTGGAGTCGTGGCGCGCGCCGGGCAACCTGCCGGACGCGGAGTGGTCCCTCGCGGTGGAGATCGTCCAGGAGATCACCGGCGAGTACGGCTTCGGCGAGCCCGAGATCATCGTGAACCGCAGCGGTGACCACGAGATCATCGGCAACGACCAGTACGGCGCGGTCTACCAGTTCGGCACCGCCGCCAACACGGTGCTGATGGTGACCACCGGCTGCCACCTGCTCGCCGCCGCCAAGGGCTGACGGCGGTTTCGCGCGAAATCGCCTCGGCACCCGGCCGACGTCACCCGGCGGCCACCCCTGCGGGTCGCCGCCACCTGCGCCGATTACCGTTTCGGGTATGAGTGCACAGTCTCCCGACCCGCAGACCACGGGCGCCCACGGCGTGGGCCTGGCCACCGTGACCGACGACGGCACGGTGCTGGACACCTGGTTCCCGACCGTCAAGCTCGGCGAGCCGGGGCAGTCCGGCAGCACGCGGCTGTCCGCCGAGCAGGCGGCCGAGTCCCTCGGCGAGGCCGGGGCCGCCCTGCTCGGGCGGGACGAGGCCCGCGGCGTCGAGGTCGTCGCGGTGCGCACCGAGATCGGCCGGCTCTCCGACGAGCCCGTCGACGCGCACGACATCTACCTGCGCCTGCACCTGCTGTCGCACCGCCTGGTCCGCCCGCACGGCCAGAACCTGGACGGCATGTTCGGACTGCTCGCCAACGTCGTGTGGACCAACCACGGCCCGTGCCCGGTGGAGGGCTTCGAGGCGACCCGGCTGCGGCTGCGGGCGCGCGGCGCGGTCACCGTCTACGGCGTGGACAAGTTCCCGCGCATGGTCGACTACGTCGTGCCGTCCGGGGTCCGCATCGGCGACGCCGACCGGGTCCGGCTGGGCGCGCACCTCGCCAGCGGCACCACCGTGATGCACGAGGGCTTCGTCAACTTCAACGCCGGCACGCTGGGCGCGTCGATGGTGGAGGGCCGGATCTCGGCCGGTGTCGTCGTCGGCGACGGCTCGGACGTCGGGGGCGGCGGCTCGATCATGGGCACCCTCTCCGGCGGCGGCAAGGAGGTCATCTCCATCGGCGAGCGCTGCCTGATCGGCGCCAACGGCGGGGTGGGCATCTCGCTGGGCGACGACTGCGTCGTGGAGGCGGGCCTGTACATCACGGCGGGCACGAAGGTGACGCTGCCGGACGGCACCATCACCAAGGCGCTGGAGCTGTCCGGCTCGGACGGCCTGCTGTACCGCCGCAACTCCACCACCGGGACGATCGAGGTCACCACCCGCACCGGCGGCAAGGTCGAGCTGAACGCGGCGCTGCACGCCAACGACTGACCCGACCGGGTTTCAACAGGCCAGGCGAAGGGCACCTCCGACCGGGGGTGCCCTTCGCTCGTCATCCGAGCGAGATCCACTGGATGGACGAGGCGTCGGCCGGGGCGGCCGGTTTTATCATTGGCAATGGCCACCAGCTGGCAGCGACGAGACCTCACCGGCGTCGTCGAGCTGCCCGCCGAGCCCTTGACGGCCGACCGGCGGGCACCCCTCGCCGAGCACATCCGTGCCGGGCTCGACGCCCGGCTGCGCGCCCTGATCGCGCACGACGCCGGCACCCGGCAGGGCGAAGATCCCGAGGAACTGCACCAGATGCGGGTCTCGGTGCGCCGGATGCGCGCGATGCTGCTGTCCGGCCGGCGGTTCCTGGACCGGGCCTGGTCGGAGCCGTTGCGCGCGGAGCTGGGCTGGTTGGGCAGGGCACTCGGCCCGGTTCGCGATCTCGACGTGCTGCTGGAGCGGCTGCGCGAGGAGAGCGCCGATCTCCCGGCCGACGAACGCGCCGCGGCGGCCCGGCTGATCTCCGGTCTGGAGGCCGAGTACGGCCTGGCCCGCGGGGAGATGCTCACGGCGTTGGACAGCGATCGCTATCTCGCCCTGCTCCGCTCGATCTCGGACGCGCTCCGCGCCGGGCTGCCGACGCCGGAGTCCGATGTGGACACTGAACGCGAGTTGCGCAAGCTGGTCGTCGGCCAGTTCGGCAAGCTCCGGAAATCCGTTGCACGGCTATCAGAAGTGCCCGCCGACGACGAACTGCACGCGCTGCGCATCCGGGGTAAGCGGGTGCGCTACACGGCGGAGCTGGCGCAACCGGCGTTCGGCAAGCCGATGCAGCAGCTGATCAAGGCGGCGAAGCAGTTCCAGGACGTGCTCGGAGAGCACCAGGACGCCTGCGTCGCGGAAGACCGCGTCCGCGGCCTCCTGCGAGACCTCGGCGGGAGCGTCGACGCCGCGGTCCCCTTCGTGGCGGGCCGCCTGGTGGAGCGGGAACAGGCGCGCAAAGCGGCCCGCCGCACCCAGTGGTGGCCGGCCTGGGAAGCACTCGACACCGCTGCCGCGGCGATCTGAAAGGTCAAGTTTTCCCTGGTAAACACCCGTGAGTGTTTTGGGCTGCTATAGCGACCCAAAACACTCACGGGGTTTGACCAGCGGAAACAGTTCAGCCAGCAGCTGCAGAGGCCGGGGTCAGTCGCCCAGGCGTTTGGCGGCCGCGGCGATGCGCTCGTCCGTCGCGGTCAGGGCGATGCGCACGTGGCGGTCGCCCGCCGGACCGTAGAAGGTGCCCGGCGCCACGAGAATTCCCCGCTGCGCCAACCAATCCACCGTCTGCCACGCATCGTCGCCGCGGGTCGCCCACAGGTACAGGCCCGCCTGCGAGTGCTCGATGCGGAACCCCGCCGCCTCCAGCGCGGGCCGCAACACCGCCCGCCGCGCCGCGTAGAGCTCGCGCTGCACGCCCACGTGCGCGTCGTCGCTCAGCGCGGCCGTGATCGCCTCCTGCACCGGCCGCGGGACGATCATCCCCGCGTGCTTGCGCAGCTCCAGCAGGCCTCGCACCAGATCCGGATCACCGGTGACGAACCCGGCGCGATACCCCGCCAGGTTCGACGACTTCGACAGCGAGTGCACGGCGAGCACGCCGCGGAAGTCGGAGCACACCGAGGGGTGCAGCACCGAAACCGGTTCGGCGTCCCACCCGAGCGCGAGGTAGCACTCGTCCGAGGCCACCACCGCGCCGAGCTCCCGCGCAGCCCGCACCGAGTCGGCGAGCTGCTGGGCGTCCAGCACCCGCCCGGTCGGATTGGACGGGGAGTTCAGCCACAGCAACCGGGTTCCGGCCGGCGGCAGCTCGCCGGGCGCGAGCCGGACCACCTCGGCGCCGGCGATCTTCGCGCCGACCTCGTAGGTCGGGTACGCCAGCTCCGGGATCGCGACGACGTCACCCGGCCGCACGCCGAGCAGCGTCGGCAACCAGGCCACCAGTTCCTTCGAACCGATGGTCGGCACCACCGCGTCCGGCGCCAGGCCGAACACGCCGTAGCGCCGCTCCATCGAGGCGACGGCGGCCTCCCGGAGCTCCGGCGTTCCGTGCGTGGCCGGGTAACCCGGCTGGTCGGCCACCGCCGACAGGGCCCGCCGCAGGTTCTCCGGCACCGGGTCGACCGGCGTGCCGACCGACAGGTTGACGATGCCGTCCGGATGCGACCGGGCCGTGGCGGTCTGGGCCACCAGCGAATCCCACGGGAAGTCCGGCAGCTGCGGTCCCCGAAGCCCGGATCCGGGCCCGGACGCCGCGGCGTCCGGGCCGGTCGCGGAACTCATTCGCCCTGCGGGGGCAGGCTGGTGACGGGCTCGACGTCCTTGTTGACCTTGCCCACCTTCGCGGCGCCCCCCGGCGAGCCCAGCTCGTCGAAGAAGTCCACGTTCGCCTTGGTGTAAGCGGCCCACTCCTCCGGCACGTCGTCCTCGTAGTAGATGGCCTCCACCGGGCAGACCGGTTCGCAGGCGCCGCAGTCGACGCACTCATCGGGATGGATGTAGAGCATCCGCCCGCCCTCGTAGATGCAATCGACAGGGCATTCCTCGATGCATGCCTTGTCGAGCACGTCGACGCAGGGCTCGGCGATCACGTAGGTCACGGTTGCTCTCCTGCTCGAAGCGTTGTCCTACTCGCGCCCAGGAACCTCCTGACGCGACTGCTGACAGTATCTCTCGTACCCACCTTGGACACGTAACTGGTCCCACAGCGCGAGAGCCAAGCCGACTCTACGACGCCCGGGTTAACGCCGTAAACCATTGCGCCGCAACCATTGCGCACCCAGCCGCCCCACCTTGCGCAGAGCGGATCTTTCTCCCAGGTAACCGCCCACAACGCCGACGACCGGGACGTTGCCGAGCAACTCGTGGTAGAAGCGGCCCTGCGGTCGCTTGTCGAGTTCCGAATCGATCTCCCACAGCGCACGTGCCATTCGCCACACCGTGCGCGCGACGGCCTTCGGCGTCGCCCGGCCGTGCTCGCGCCGCGCGGCGTCGAGGTCCTCGGTGAGCTCCGAGACCCGCTCGTCGTCCTCGGCGCGCCCGGCCGCCAGCTCCGCCGACAGCTCGCGGCCGAGCAGCACCTCGGCGATCAGCTGCACCTTGACGGCCCGGTCGGTAACGCCGTGCTCGGCGGCGATGGCGCACAGCACCAAGCCCTGGCCGGTGATGCCCAGGGCATTGCGGATCGGCAGCCGCGAGGTGATCACGCCGCCGAACCGGGGCAGCCCGGCGACCAGCGCGAGGAACCGCCCGACCCGCGAGGCCCACCAGTCACAGCGCTGCTCGACGGACATAGCGTCCCACGCGGAACTTCCCGGCACCTGCATCCCGTCCAGCTGCCGCAGGACCTTCCGCAGCGCGCCGTCGGCGTCGAGATCGCCGGCCCGACCGCGCAGCCGCAGCGGATCGGCCTCGCGCAGCGCGTCCAGCACCGGCGCGGTCGCACGCACGAACGGACGCAGCACCGCCGCGATCCGCTCGTCCGTCAACACCTCAGCCATCGCGCTTGGCGTGCTTTCCCAGCACGATCCCGAGCATCATCGCGCTCGGCAGGGCGCCGCCGCCGATCAGCAGCAGGGCTCGCCAGTCGTTGAGCAGCACGATGTCGCCGCCGGGCCCGAACAGGCCGAACACGAAAACCGTCGCGAACCACACCAGCAATGGTGCCCCGGAAACCCGCCGCCGCGGCGAGATCCGCGCGGCCTCGGCCACCAGCAGCGGCGTGGTCACCGCCGCCAGCGCGGCGGTGATCGGGAACTGCATGGCGCCGATGTAGGACGGGAGGAACAGCAGCTCGACCAACGCCAGCAGGACGGCATTGAGCAGCAGGAAACCTAACAGCACGCGGTCGCGAGCGGTCAACGGTCGCCCACCGGCTCGGTTCCGCTCACGCCGAGCCCGCCGAAGAGATCCGCCTGGCAACCCTGCGGGTCACCCGCCGCCAGCACGTAGTGCTCGGTCGTCACGATCGGCTGCGCGACGCCGTTGGACAGCGCGTACGCCGCCACGCCCTCGCCGTTGTGCCACTGGTCCAGCCACACCTTGACCTGCGTGCCGTGCGCGCGCAGGGCGCTTATCTTCGCCGGCAGGTGCTCGGAGACGTCGACGACCGTGGTGATCGACTCGTCCTCGACGCTGGCCAGCTCGTGCGGTTCGGGCAGCTCGAAGGGCATGTCCTCGGCCTGCGCCAGTCCGTCGAGCCCCTTCGCGAGCACGTCGCGGGACGGGACCGCGTAAAACACCCGCTGCACGTCGGAAACCTTCGCGGCCGCCGCGACGGTCACCTCGTGGGCGCGGACGTGGTCCGGGTGACCGTAGCCGCCGTCGGCCGCGTAGCTCACGACGACCTGCGGCTTCACCTCCCGCAGCACGGCCTCCAGCGCATCGGTCTGCTCCTGCAGATCACCGATGGCGAAGGCGCGCGGGTGCGCGTCGGGCAGCGCCCCCGCCTGACCGGGCTGTTCCCAGAGCATCCCCGAGTCGCGCCAGCGGCCGACGCCGCCGAGGAACCGGTGATCGGCCACCCGCAGCGCGGCGCACGCCGAGCGCAGCTCGCCGACCCGATAGCCGCCGAGCTGGTCGGCCTGGTCCGAAGCCAGGCCGCGCAGGCTCTCCGGGATGACCTCGCCTTCCTCGCCGAGGGTGCAGGTCACCAACACCACCTGCACGCCGCGGGCGGCGTAGCGGGCGATCGTCCCGCCGGTCCAGAGGGTTTCGTCGTCTGGGTGCGCGTGTACCAGCAGCAACCTCGGTGGGGCCGTCAGCGTCACCGGTCCAGCCTAATCTGCGGCGCGCACCACACTGCGCACGGTAGCCGCATTACCCCGAACGTCCGAATCGGCTCGCCGCGAACAGCGCACCCGATCGCGACAACCACCCGGTACCGGTACGCCCACGAGCCGAACGAATCGACGCTCTCGCAGCTCAACAGCCATGTGCCCGCTGAGTGGCCGCGTCGCGGGAATTAATACCCGTCGTTATCGGCGGGTGTTCCGATCCACTTGGCCGCGGTGGAGAACGGCCCGGCCAGGCCGTTGCCGGCCTCGACCCCGGTGGCCTCCCGGCGCAGCGCCATCACCTGGGCCTGCTGGTACAGCGGGAACGCGACCGCGTCGCGCCACAGCACCGGCTCGACGACCGCCGAGGCCTCCGGGAACGGCACCTGACCGGTCAGCGCAGCGTCGATCGTCGGCTGCAAGAGCTCGTCGCAGAAGCCTGCATCGTTGTACGGGAACGGCTGCTCGCTGTCCGCGGCCACGCCTGGGCAGCCGTACGAGGAGGCCATCATCGCCGCCGGGTCGCCGCCGGCCGGACGAGGCGCGATCGCCATGTCCACCGAACCCGCGCCGCCGGATTCCCCGAACCGCGGATTCGCCGACAGCATCTCGCCGAACAGCTGATCGCCGGTCGGCGTCACCACGGTCGCCTGGATCCCCTGTTCCCGCAGCTGCTGCGCGACCGTCTCCGCGATCCGGATGTACGACTCGTGCTCGAACGGCGCCGCGATGACCAGGTTCAGCGGTCGCCCGTCCCGCAGCCACGCCCCGCCGCTGCGGTGGTACCCGGCCTCGCCGAGCAGCCGCTCGACCTGCGCGGGATCCGGTCGGTTCGGCAGGCCCGGTTCGGTCGGCGTGTAGCCGCGCTCGGACGGGGCGAGCACTTGGGCGTGCGCCTGGAGTTGATCCGCCGGCCCGCCACCGGTGCCCGCCTCGATCAGCGCGGGCCGGTCGAGGGCCGCGAGGATCGCCCGGCGCACCTTGACGTCCGCCAGCTCGCGGCTGTCGTGCCGCAGCAGCACCTCCATGGTGGCCGGGCGCGGCACGGTGATCAGCTGCACCGCGTCGCCGAGATCCCGCAGCGACTGCATGGTGCCGCGGTCCGCGCCGAACACCGCCAGGTGGCTGTCGCCGCTGCGCAGCGCCTCGACCTGACGCGCCCTGTCGACCGCGCGCAGCACGATCCGGTCCGACTGCGCGGGCGGGCCCCAGTAGCGGTCGTTGCGCTCCAGGATGATCTCGCCGCGGTCCAGGTCGATCTGCCGGATCGCGAACGGCCCGCCGGAGGCCGGGTAGCCGTCGTCGAGCACGGTCGCCCAGCCGCGCGGCGCGTCCCGCAGCAGGTGCGCGGGCAGCAGGTTGTTGAACAGCGTCTGCCAGCCGGGGAACGGCTTGGCGAAGGTCACGTCGACCGTCTTGCCGCCCTGCCGCGACGCGACGTCGTCGATCAGCTGGTAGCCGGCCGGATCGGACACCCCGGGCTGGGAGCGCAGCTGCTCCCACAGGTAGACGAAGTCCTCGGCGGCGATCGGCGCGCCGTCGGACCAGTTGGCCTCCCGCTGGATCCGGTAGCGGACGGTGAACTTCTCCGCGTCCGGCACCACCTCGGCCGATTCCATCAGCGTGCCGTCCAGCTGCAGGCTGCCGTCGGGCGCCGGGCGGAACACCGACGGCAGCATCAGGCTGGCCAGCGCCGAACTCGTCGGCGACAGGTCGGCGAGGGTGTGCGGATTGAACCCGCCTTCGAGCTCGTCGACGCCGACGACGACCTCCACCGGCATCGGCTGCGTCGGCGGCGCGCTGGTCGGCGGGATCTGCGTCGTCGGGGTTTGCGTTTGCGGCACCAGCGGCGGCGGGGGCGCATTCGTGCAGGCAGCCACCACGCTGACGGTCGTCAGCAGCAGGGAGACCACGGCCAGCGGGCGGCGTCGACCCTGGGACACGCCGAACCTCCCCTCACGTCTGCTCCCCCGAACACCCCGGCCCACCCGGGGCGGCTCGCACGTGCGGAAGACGCGCGAGAGCACTCCATGGTTCCTGCCGTCGCCGAAATGATCGACACCGGGGTCATAGCTCAGTGTGCTAGCCGACCGCCCGCCGTGCGCGCGAATCGGCGAAATCCCCGGTCACGCCAAGGAAGGACGCGGGTGATCTCGGGGCGGCCGATGTACCGACCGCCGCCGAGATCACCGCACGATGTCGGGAATCCCACAGCGAGAAGACGACGGCAATTCCCGCAAGGGGCCGCCACCCGCACCGCCGAGCAGAACGAGTTTGGAAAGCAGTCTTCTCAGTTGACGCCGTTGTCGCGGGCCTTGGCGCGCGAACGCTCGCGGCCGCGGGTGGTGCTGTCCAGGACCAACTTGCGCACCCGGATCGCCGACGGGCCGACCTCGACGCACTCGTCGCCGGAGCAGAACTCCAGCGCCTCCTCCAGCGCGAGCGTCCGCGGCTTGGCCAGCCGCTCCAGCTCGTCCGCGGTGGAGGACCGCATGTTGGTGAGCTTCTTCTCCTTGGTGATGTTCACGTCGAGGTCCTCGGCGCGCGGGTTCTCCCCGACCACCATGCCCTCGTAGACCTCGTTGCCCGGCTCCACGAAGAAGCTGCCGCGGTCGGCCAGCTGGATCAGCGCGTAGGTCGTCGCCGAGCCGGCCCGGTCGGCCACCAGCGAACCGGTGTGCCGGGTGCGCAGCTCGCCCACCCACGGGAAGTAGCCCTCGAAGACGTGGTTGGCGATGCCGGTACCACGGGTCTCGGTGAGGAACTCGGTGCGGAACCCGATCAGGCCGCGGGCGGGGATCACGTACTCCAGCTTGATGCGGCCGGTGCCGTGCCCGTCCATGGTCTCCATCCGCCCCTTGCGCCCGGCCAGCAGCTGGGTGACCGCGCCGAGGTGCTCCTCGGGGGCGTCGATGGTCAGCCGCTCGAACGGCTCGCACAGCTGGCCGTCGATGGTCCGGGTGACCACCTGCGGCTTGCCGACGGTGAGCTCGAAGCCCTCCCGGCGCATGGTCTCCACCAGGATGGCCAGCGCCAGCTCGCCGCGGCCCTGCACCTCCCAGGCGTCCGGCCGCTCGGTGGGCAGCACCTTCATGCTGACGTTGCCGATCAGCTCGGCGTCCAGCCGGTTCTTGACCTGCCGCGCGGTGACCTTGGTGCCGCCGTTGCGGCCGGTCAGCGGCGAGGTGTTGACGCCGATGGTCATCGAGATCGCCGGGTCGTCGACGGTGATCCGGGGCAGCGGCGAGGGGGCGTCGGGGTCGGCGAGGGTGTCGCCGATGGTGATGTCCGGAATACCGGCGATGGCGACCAGGTCGCCCGCGGACGCCTCGGTGCACGGCACCCGGTCGAGGTTCTCGGTGATCAACAGCTCGGTCAGCCGGACCTTCTCGACGGTGCCGTCGGCGCGGCACCAGCCGACGGTCTGGCCCTTGCGCAAGGTGCCGGAGTGGATCCGGCACAGCGCGATCCGGCCGAGGAAGGAGGACGCGTCGAGGTTCGTCACCAGCGCGCGCAGCGGTGCCTCGGTGTCCGCGGTCGGCGCGGGCACGTGCTTGAGCAGCACCTGGAACAGCGCGGCGAGGTCTTCGTCGGCGGGCAGCTCGCCGTCCACCGGCTGGGCCAGCGAGGCCCGGCCGGCGCGCGCGGAGGCGTAGACGACCGGCAGGTCCAGGATCGCCTCCATGTCGAGCTCGACCTCCCCGTCGAGCTCGCTGGCCAGCTCCAGCAGCAGGTCGTGGGTCTCCTCGACGACCTCGGCGCAGCGGGCGTCCGGGCGGTCGACCTTGTTCACGACCAGGATCACCGGCAGCCCGGCGGCCAGCGTCTTGCGCAGCACGAACCGGGTCTGCGGCAGCGGGCCCTCGCTGGCGTCCACCAGCAGCAGCACCCCGTCCACCATCGACAGGGCGCGCTCGACCTCGCCGCCGAAGTCGGCGTGGCCGGGGGTGTCCACCACGTTGATGGTCACCGGGCCGGCGTCGGTCTCCCGCCGGACCGCGGTGTTCTTCGCGAGGATCGTGATGCCCTTCTCGCGCTCCAGATCGTTGGAGTCCATCACGCGGTCGACGAGCTCGGCGCGCTCGGAGAAGGCACCGGACTGCCGCAGCATGGCGTCCACCAGGGTGGTCTTGCCGTGGTCGACGTGGGCAACGATGGCGACGTTGCGCAGATCACTGCGAATGGGGGCGGCGACGCTGGTGGCGGACACGCGGGTACTCCTGGATCGGCGCAGTTGGGCGCGGCGGGGTCGGTCGACTTGGTCCGGGTGCGGGACGATCCGCAAGGCACCGAGCCGCGGCTCCACTGCGCCGCAGCTGCGGAGCTAATTGGGCGCCACCACCGCCGGGGCGGAGGCGCGCACGTCGACGCGCGGCTCCCCCCAGGGTAGTGCAACCTCATGCGGGACCGGCCGTCGCGTGCTCAGCGCAACACCCGAGGCCGGTGCCCAACATCAAGTTCGCCAACAGAGGTTAGGTTCGCCTAGCCTGTGCCCAACCCCGTCTCGGCATCGGAAGAACAAACCGTGGGCAAAGGCACCATCAAGGTCAAGAAGAAATGCTGTCGATCTCAACCGCCCTGCAAGAGCTGTCCCATCGTGGTACTGCGCGACCTGCTGCGCGAAGCCAAGGCGGAAGAGGTCAAGAAAACGCAAAAGAAGGTCAAGAAAGGGACAAAGAAGAAATAGCGCGAATTGATCTCACCGCGGCACCCGCCGCGGTTCTGGGATGGCTCCGGGGCTACTTGTGGGCGGCCGTGGACAGCGGGTCGGCGTACTTCGCCAACTCGGGGATCGTCCGCAGCGCGGTGAACTCGATGACCTCGTAGCGAGCGAGCTTGTGCAGCGCGAACGGGTCCGTCGCGAGGATCGCGTCGAGCCTGCCGCGGGACATCGCCCTGGCGATGATCACCCCGCCGCTGCGCGGGTGGCGGTGGCCGGCGGCGATGAAGTCACCGGCGTCGTAATGCTGGGTTACCCATTCGTAGTGATCTACCAGTTGGCCGTCGATATCCGATTCTGGCGCGGTGTATTGCAGCAGCACTACAAACATTCTTTCACGGTAGCCCTTCCACTTGACCGCTGCCGATCACCAAGCGGTAACATTGCGGCGTGCGCGCAATGTCGAACATGTGGTGGGCCGTCCACGGGCGGCCCAGCAGCGTCGTGCACTGACACGCAGACCATCGGCCGCCTCTCCGGGCGGCCGAGCGGTGCGAGGTCGATCCCGGTGGCAGCGGCCCAGGACCCCAGGAGAGACCAATGACCCGCCTGTCCGGGATCACTCCGTCCGGCCACGTCCAGCTGGGCAACTACCTCGGCGCCGTGCGGCGATGGGCCGCCGAGCGCGAACCTGCGGACCTGTTCTTCGTCTCCGACCTGCACGCCATGACCACGTCGCCCCGGCCGCAGCGGCTGCGCGCGCTCACCCGGGAGCAGTTCGCGGTGCTGCTCGCGGCGGGCATCGACCCGGATTCGCTGTTCGTGCAGTCGGATCTGGCCGGCGAGCTGGGGACGCTGAACTGGATCCTGGAATGCACCTGCTCCTACGGCGAAGCCGCCCGGATGGTCCAGTTCAAGGAGCGCGGCGCCGGGCAGGAGTCGGTGCGGGTGGGCCTGCTGACCTACCCGGTGCTGATGGCCGCCGACATCCTGCTGCAGGGCGCCACCCAGGTGCCGGTCGGCAGCGACCAGGACCAGCACGTGGAGCTGGCGCGCACGCTCGCCCGCCGGTTCAACGCCAACTACGGCGACGTGTTCGCCGTCCCGGAAGCCGTGGTGCCCAAGACGGCGGCGCGGATCCGGGACCTCGCCGAACCGGCTCGCAAGATGGAGAAGTCCAACCAGCAGTCCCCCGGCGTGGTCTTCGTGCTCGACGAGCCCGACGTCATCCGCCGGAAGTTCCGCCGCGCGGTCACCGACGGCCTCGACGAGGTGCGGTACGACCCGGACGGCCGCCCGGGCGTGGCGAACCTCCTGGAGATCCTCGCCGCCTGCAACGGCACAAGTCCTTACGCCGCAACGGAATCGGCGAGCACCTACGCGGAGCTCAAGGAGGCGGTGGCCGACGCCGTGATCGAGGAGCTGCGACCGGTGCGCGAACGCGCCCGGGAGCTGCTGGCCGACGCGGCGGAGCTGGACCGCATCCGGGCGCACGGGGCGAAGCGGGCGAGCGAGCGGGCACAGCCGCGGCTGCAGGCCGCGTTGCGCGTGACCGGCCTGCGCTGATCCGCCGGAGCGGGAGGCGCCCGTGACCTGGCCGCTTGGTCACGGGCGCTCCGCGCTACCTGCGCATTCGTTCACTAGTTCGAGTGGATCACCTGGCGAACAGCTGATCGACGTCGGCAATCTTGGGGCATGACTACCGCAGGACAGGTCCCGAACTGGTTCGTCGTCGAAAGGAGTCCCGCCATGGCCGCGCCGAAGATCGAACTGCCTCCGCAGGGTCCGCTCGCCGCCCGCTACGGGTTGTGGACGACCGACGCTGTTCGCCTCAGGCACCGACTAGCAGGTTTCGAAGGGAGTGGACGACGACTCGGTCGGCGTCGAGCCAGTCGAGCCCGGCCAGTTCGTCCGCCTCCACCCAGCGGACTTCGCTGTGCTCCACGGCTTTCGGGGTCGCCGCCGAGTCGGCGAGTTCGGCCGCGTGGATGCGCAGGAGCATGCCGTTGCTGAGCGGGACGTCCGTGCCGACACGGCCGGTCGGGCGGACTTCGACGGCGAGTTCTTCCTGGCATTCCCGGACGACCGCGGCGGATTCGTCCTCGCCCGGCTCGACCCGGCCGCCGGGCAGCTCCCAGCGGCCCGCGTCCGGAGCCGGGTAGCTGCGCTGCTGCGCCAACAATCGTCCCTTGTGGACGATTGCGGTGCCGACGACGATCGGGCGGGTCGCCCAGGATTCGGCGAGCTCCCGCACGGCGGCGATGCGCGCGGCCAACACGTCCAGCACGAACCGGCGAACGACGGTGATGTCGACGAGCCGCCCCAGCGGGCCGAACGGCGTCGTCCAGTGCACGGAGTCGGTGAGCAACGTCCGGGAGCCGACCTCGGCGAGCACCGACGCATGGCGCAACTCCGGCAGCGGGCCGGAGATCAGCACGGAACTCATCGCGTCGGCGTCGGCGCGCACGATTCGAGTGGTCAGATCGACGGGAAGGCGGGCGATCTTGGTGCGAAAGACGATCTCGTCGCCGGGCACGAGCAGCGCGGCCGGGCGGGTCGCGGCGCGGGCGTTGACGCCCAGGGCCGCAAGTCCGACTTCGGCGGTCCGGGTGTGCCGCAACGCGGCCCCCACCGTGGCCACCGGTGCCTCGATCAGTCCCGTGCTCCGCAAAACCGACACGTGCAGACATCTTGCCCCACCCGATCGTGCCGACCACCACCGCCTGCCCGGAGGCCGCGCTGGTCGGGAGCGCTACGTGAACGGGGGCCGACGGTTCCCGCGGTCGGCACCGCCGCGGGACGCGTCCGCTCAGGCGTCGGCCGCGTACCGCGGCCAGCGCGCCTCGACACGGGCACCGCCGTCCGGCGACTCCGAGGCGCGGACCGTTCCGCCGCGGCGGCGCACCGCCTCGGCCGCGAGGGCGAGTCCGAGCCCGGCTCCGCCGGTGCTGCGCGCCCGGTCCGGTTCGACCCGGTGGAACCGGTCGAACACCCGCTCGCGATGTGCCACCGGGATCCCGGGGCCGTCGTCGTCCACCACCAACCGCACCCAGTCCACTCCGGAGGAGCCCCTGCCATCAGCGAAAACGGAGACCCGCACCAAAGTGCTGGTGTAGCGCAGCGCGTTGCCGACGATGTTGTCCAGCACCGTCGACAGTTCCGCCGGATCGGCGAGGACCAGCACCGGCCGGGCCGGGACCTCGACCTCGATCCGCGGCCCGAGGCCGGGCGAGCCCGGCAGTTCGAGCCGATTGGCGGCGGCACGCACAGCCGTGCCGATGTCGACCGGCTGCCCCGGGGCGGCCGCGCCGCGCTCGGCCCTCGCCAACGCGAGCAGGCTCTCCACCAAGACCGACAGGCGCTGCGCCTCGTGCGCGATGTCTTGCAGGGTCTCGTGGGCGAGCTCCGGGTCCGGGTGCATCACGGCGACCTCGGCCTGGGCGCGGATCGATGCGACCGGGTTGCGCAGTTCGTGCGCGGCGTCGCCGGTGAACCGCCGCAGCCGTTCGGTGTCGGCGTCGCGTCGGGCGAGCATCGTGTTGAGCTCCTCGGCGAGCGCGCGGATCTCGTCGGCGGCCTCGGGCACCGGCAGCCGCCGGCCCTCGGGGAGCCCGGCGGCGGCGACCCGCATCCGTTCGACCGGGCGCAGTGAGCGGCGCACCACCAGCCAGGTGGCGAGCCCGACCAGCGCACCGGCGAGGATCGAGCCGAAGCCGAGCAACCGGCCGGTCTTGCCCGCGGTGTCGGTGAATCCGACCAGTCGCGCCCCGGTCGCGACGAGCAGCGGCCGGCCGGTCTGGTCGGGCACGACGATGCCGCGCCACCGGTGCAGTTCGGCGGGTGGTTCGAAGTCGATCACGCCGTCGCCCGCGCGCAGCTCGTCGATCTGCCAGTCGTGCAGGCTCGGCTTGGGCCACCCGTCCAGCGGCGCGCCCGAGGTGTCGAGCACCCGGATGTCGGGGGCGGCGACGGTGACGGGCGCGGCCCCGCCGGCGAGCAGGTTCGCGGTCGTGGCCGCGGTGCGCTGCAGGTCGGCGTCGACCGAATCGATCAGCAGCCAGCTGACGACGCCGGTGCTCACGTGCGCGACCACGCCGAGGCCGATCAACGCCACGACGGCGGCCACCACGCTGGTCCGGAACTGGATGGTGCGGCGGTGCCACCACCTGCGCAGGCGCGTCATCATGCCGGTTCGGCGCAGACCCGGTAGCCCTGGCCGCGCACGGTCTGCACCAGCTCTCCGGCGCCGGCCGCGGCGAGCTTGCGGCGCAGGTAGCCGACGTAGACCTCGACGACGTTGCGGGTGACGAACTGCTCCTCGCCCCACACCATGCGCAGCAGGTCGTCCTTGGGCACCACGGCCTCCGGGTGGCTGGCCAGCGCGACCAGCAGGCCGTACTCCCGCGGCGAGAGGGCGATCGACTCGCCCGCCCAGCGCACCTCGCGGGCGGCTCGGTCGATCTCCAGCTCGCCGACCCGCAGGCTCACCTGCCGCCCGGCGGTTTCGCGCCGCCGCAGCAACGCGCGCACCTGCGCGACCAGCACCAGGAAGGAGAAGGGCTTGACCAGGTAACCGTCCGCGCCGAGATCCAGCCCGTCGGCCTGATCGACCTCGCCGTTCTTCGCCGAGATCAACAGCACCGGGGTGGTCACGTCGTCGGCGCGCATCCGCTCCAGCACCCGGTAACCGGACAGGCCGGGCAGCATCACGTCCAGCACGACGACGTCGAAGGCGCCGGTCAGAGCCAGGCGCAGGGCATCGATGCCGTCGGCCGCGACGGTCACGTCCATGCCCTCGGCGGACAGCCCGCGGCGCAGCGCGGCACGAACTCCCGGCTCGTCGTCCACCACCAACACCCGCGACACCATGGTCCAAGCATGCCGATCCGCCGGCCGTGGCCGCAGGGAAATCTCAGCCGCTTCTCAGTTGCGAACTGCTTTCTCAGGTTGATCTCAGCCTCGGGTCGGTCCAGCGCGCCGGTGCCGGTTGCTCGCGCGGGCTGCGATCGGCGGCGCGTCGAAGCCGACAAATCGAACCGATCACAGAAGCCGAGCCGTCGGAAATGGCCGGAAAGCCGGATTCCGGCGATAACCGTCCGAATCGGATCGGCGGCGCCGGGTGATGAACCGAACCCGGCGCATTGTGACGCTGCTCGCCTTCCGATCGGTCGGCTAACGGCGGGAGAACCACCTGCGACAAACCCCGCTCGCGGCGTCGCCGAGGCGCGCTCCGGGGCCGCCCGGCACCGGCGAAACCCATGGCCAAGCGCGGTTCGACGACATGATCAAGCGTTGCGAAAGTAGCAAGAGAGAGCAACGTTTGAACCGTCACCGGCGACCCGGGGCTTGACATATCAACCCAGCGCATGGCGGGTTGACAGGCTCCATCACGTCGGTAAAGGTCGATGCGATCGATTGACTGATCAATCAGTCACAGGTCGAAACGCAACGCCAGCGGGGCGCTGTCGAGACGCTCCAGCGCCGCCCCAGCGGCCACGTCACCGGCGCACGTCCGCGCCGACGGGTGCCGCGCGCCCCGCGAGACACAGGAGGTTCCGCCGGATGCCGAGCAGAGGACAGTCGAACGCCGGCCCGAGTCGTCGCGACTTCCTCCGATACGTCGCGGTGGGCGCCGGCGCAGTGGGCGCGGGCGCCGTGGTCAGCGGGTGCGCGGGCGGCGCGGTCCGGAAGGCACCGATCCCGTCCGGGCCGCCGCAGTACGGCGGGCGACTGCGGGTCGGCATCGTCGGCGGGTCCAGCAAGGACACCCTGGACGCGCACGCCACCGTGACCCACCCGGACCAGGCGCGCATCTTCCAGCTCTACGACACGCTGCTCAGGTTCGACGACGACTACCAGATCCAGCCGGCGCTGGCCGAGTCCGTCGAGTCCGATCCGCAGGCGCTGACCTGGACCATCCGGCTGCGCGAGGGCGTCGAGTTCCACAACGGCAAGACCCTCGCCGCCGAGGACGTGATCCACACCCTGCGCCGGATCGCCGACCCGGCGGACCCGAAGAACGGCGCCGTCGGGCTGAGCTCGCTGGACCTCAACGCCATGCAGGCACTGGATCAGCGCACCGTCCGGCTGACCCTGTCCCGCCCGGACGTCACGCTGCCCGACCAGTTCGCCGAGTACGCCAACGGCATCGTCCCGGTCGGCTACGACCCGAACCGGCCGGTCGGCTGCGGCCCGTTCGCCTACGACTCGTTCGAGCCCGGCCAGCAGAGCCTGTTCACCAAGAACCGCAACTACTGGCGCGACGGCGAGCCGTACGTGGACGAGGTCGTGATCATCGACTTCCCGGACGACACGGCCCGGATCAACGCGCTGCTCGGCGGCCAGGTCGACGCCATCGACCAGGTGCCGCTGGGGCTGCTGCGGGTGCTCGACGCCGACCCGAACCTCCGGCTGCTGGAATCCCAGACCGGCTCGTGGGTGCCGTTCACCATGCGGGTGGACCGGCCGCCGTTCGACGACGTCCGGGTGCGGCAGGCGTTCCGGCTCGTCGTGGACCGCGAGCAGATGATCAGGCAGGTGCTCGGCGGCCACGGCACCGTCGGCAACGACATCTACTCGCCGGCGGATCCGCTGTACAACTCGTCGCTGCCGCAGCGCGGCCGCGATGTGGCCAAAGCGCGCCAGCTGCTGCGCGAGGCCGGCCGGGAGAACCTGACGGTGGAGCTGGTGACGTCGCCGGTGGCGGCCGGTGTGGTGGAGGCCGCGCAGGTGTTCGCCCAGCAGGCCGCCGACGCCGGGATCACCGTCAACATCCGCCGGGTCGATTCCGGCGAGTTCTTCGGCGACATGTACCTGTCCTGGGACTTCGCGCAGGACTACTGGTTCACGCGGAACTTCCTGGCGCAGGCGGGTTCCGGCAGCCTGCCCGATTCGCCGTACAACGAGACCCACTGGAACCACCCGGAATTCAACGATCTGGTGTACCAGGCGCGGGCCACCACCGATGCGGCGCGCCGCAAGGAGCTCGTCGCGCGCGCCCAGCAGATCGAGTGGGAGAGCGGCGGATACATCATCTGGGGCTTCCCGAACCAGCTGGACGCGCACAGCGTCCGGGTCGTCGGGCTCGAACCGGACAAGAGCGGGGCACCGTTGAACTCCTACGGTTTCCGCCACGCGTGGCTGGCGAAGTGAGGGCGGATCAATGACTCGAATGCTGGTCAAGCGAATCCTGCTCGGCGTGGTCATCCTGTGGGCCGTGTCGGTGGTGGTCTTCCTCGCCACCCAGGCGCTGCCCGGGGACGCAGCCCGCGCCATCCTGGGCCGCGAGGCCACCCCGGAGCGGCTGGCCGCGCTGCGCGCGCAACTGCACCTCGACGAGCCAATGTGGGTGCAGTACTTCTCGTGGCTGGGCAACATCTTCCGGCTCGACCTCGGTACGTCCTACGCCAACGGCATGCCGGTGGCCGAGCTGCTGGGCTCGCGGCTGAACAACTCGCTGGCGCTGATGCTGTGCGCCACGATGATCAGCGTGCCGCTGTCCATCCTGGTCGGCACCTACAGCGCGCTGCGCCGCGACAGGACCTTCGACCACGCCACCTCGGTGGTCAGCCTGGTGCTGGCCTCGCTGCCGGAGTTCGTGGTCGGCATCGTGCTGGTGCTGATCTTCTCCACCGGGCTGCTCAACCTGCTGCCCGCGGTGTACGTCATGACCGGCACGGGTTCGGCCTGGAGCGACCCGACGCAGCTGGTGCTGCCGACGCTGACGATGGTGCTCGCGGTTTCGCCGTACATCGTGCGCATCATGCGGGCCACCATGATCGAGGTGCTGGAGAGCGAGTTCGTGCAGCAGGCCCGGCTGAAGGGGCTGCCGGAGCGCACCGTGATCCTGCGGCACGCGCTGCCGAACTCGATCGGCCCGGTGGCGCAGGTGATCGCGCTGCAGCTGGCGTGGCTGGCCGGTGGCGTGGTCATCGTCGAGTTCCTGTTCCGCTTCCCCGGTATCGGGTTCGCGCTGGTGGACGCGGTGAACAACCGCGACCTGCCGGTGGTGCAGACGCTGACCCTGGCCATCGCCGCCGTGTACATCGTCGTGAACCTGCTGGCCGACGTGGTGAGTCTGGCCGCCAATCCGAAGGTGAGGTCCGCCGCGCGATGACCATGACTGCGCAGACCGAGGAAATCCGAGCGACTCCCGCTCCAGCCGTGCCGCGCGCGGTCGGCGCGTGGCGGGCGGCGCTGCGCCTGCCGCGCACCAAGATCGGCCTGGCGCTGTCGATCCTGGTGGTGTTGACCGCGATCGTCGGGCCGCTGCTGGCGCCGCACGGTGCCACCGAGTTCGTGGACACGCCGTTCTCCGATCCGACCGCGAGCTCCTGGTTCGGCACCGACAACCTGGGCCGCGATGTGCTCACCCGGTTCCTCCACGGTGGACAGACGCTGCTGGTGCTGGCGGTGCTGGCCACGCTGCTCGGCGTCGGGCTGGGCTCTCTGCTGGGCATGTACGCCGGCTACCGGCGCGGCTGGTTGGACGAGGTGCTGATGCGCTTCGGCGACATCGCGCTGGCCTTCCCGCAGGTGGTGCTGGCGCTGCTGTTCGTCAGCGTCGTCGGCCCGGAGCTGTGGTTGCTGGTGCTGGTCGTCGGCGGCAGCCACCTGCCGCGGGTGATGCGCGTGGTGCGGGCGGCGACGCTGTCGGTCGCCGAGCGCGACTTCGTCAAGTCGGCGGAGGCGATCGGGCTGTCCCGGGTTCGCATCCTGCTCAGCGAGATCCTGCCGAACGTCACCGGCACAGTGCTGGTGGAGCTCGGGCTGCGGCTGAACTACTCGATCGGGCTGGTCGCCGGGCTGAGCTTCCTGGGCCTGGGCCTGCAGCCGCCGACGGCGGACTGGGGCCTGATGATCAACGAGAACCGGATCGCGCTGACCGTGCAGCCGTGGGCGGTGGCGCTGCCGGTGATCGCCATCGCGGTGCTGACGATCGGCACCAACCTGGTGGCCGATGGCCTGGCCCGCTCGGTCGCGGGCGTCGACCGAGGCATCGAGAAGGCCCGCTGATGCCACCGACGACTCGTGATCCGCAATTTCCATTGAAATCGAAGGTCCAGTTTCCGTTGAGATCGCGGGAGATCCCGGACCACGACCTGCCGTCGACCCGTTGGGGGTGCCGATGACCGCCGCTGCTTTGGACGCCGCCGGACTGGAGATCCGGGGCGTGCCCTCGGAAGCCGCCATCGTCGCCGACGTGACCTTCACCTTGGCGCCGGGCGAGATCCTCGGCCTGATCGGTGAATCCGGCTCCGGAAAGACCACGCTCGGCTTGGCGATGCTGCGCTACTGCAAGCGCGGCACCCGAATCGCCGACGGCCGCATCCGCGTCGGCGACACCGATCTGACCGCGCTCCCGCCGAAGCGTGCCGCCGCGCTGCGCGGGCGCCGGGTCGCGTACATCCCGCAGTCGCCGGGCTCGGCGCTGAACCCGGCGCTGCGGCTGCACACCCAGCTCGCGGAGGGCGTGCACGACGTTTCCGGCGAGGCGGCGCGGCAGCGGATCAAGCAGGTGCTGGCCGAAGTCGCGCTGCCCGCTGACGACGAGTTCCTGAGCCGCTACCCGCACCAGCTCTCCGGCGGTCAGCAGCAGCGCATCGCGATCGCGATGGCCTTCGTCGGCCGTCCGGAGGTCGTGGTGCTGGACGAGCCGACCACGGGCCTGGACGTGACCACCCAGAAGCGGGTGCTGACCACGATCCGCGAGATGTGCGAGCGGCACGGGACGGCGGGCGTGTACATCTCGCACGACATGGCGGTGGTCGCCGAGCTGGCCGACCGCATCGCGGTGATGTACTCCGGTCGCATCGTGGAGACCGGCCCGACCGCCGAGGTGCTGAACGAGCCGCGCCACCACTACACGGCGGGCCTGGTGCTCGCGGTGCCGGACCTGGACGGCGAGCGGGCGATGCAGGCCATCGACGGCCAGGCGCCGTCGCCGCTGGACCGCCCGGGCGGCTGCGCGTTCGCGCCGCGCTGCACGGCCGCGACCGACGAGTGCCGCGCCGGGGTGCCGCCGGTGCAGGAGATCTCTTCCGGCCACGAAATCCGCTGCCTGCATCCGCGTTCCGGGCGCCTCGTGGCACCGGCTCGCACGTCGGATTCCGTTGCGGCTGAAGCAGAACCGGTTCTCGAAGTCCGCAACATCCGCGCCTGGTACACCGATTCCCCGGTGCTGCAGGACGTTTCGCTGAGCGTGTCGCCCGGTTCCTGCCTCGCGCTGCTGGGCGAGTCGGGTAGCGGCAAGACCACGCTGTCGCGTTGCCTGGCCGGCCTGCATCCGAAGCACGAGGGGTCGGTGCTGCTGAACGGCACCGAGCTGGCGGCCGGCAGCACCAAGCGCACCCGCGAGCAGCGGCGCCAGGTGCAGTACGTGTTCCAGAACCCGTACGAGTCACTGAACCCGCGCCGCCGGGTCCGCGACCTGGTGGCGCAGCCGATCTCGGTGCTCGGCGGGGATTCCGGTGGCAAGGGCACGTCGGAGCGGGTCATCGAGGCGCTGGAGCTCGCCGCGCTGCGGCCGGACATCGCCGAGCGCTATCCGGATCAGCTCAGCGGCGGCGAGCGGCAGCGGGTGGCGATCGCGCGCGCCCTGGTCACCCGGCCCGAGGTGCTGATCTGCGACGAGATCACCTCCGCACTGGACGTCTCGGTGCAGTCGGCGATCGTCGACCTGCTGCGGGATCTGCGGGAGAAGATGGGGCTGGCGCTGGTGTTCGTCACGCACAACATCGCGCTGGTGCGCAACATCGCGCAACGGGTCGCGATCCTGCAGAACGGGCGCATCGTCGAGCAGGCACCGGCCGAGGAGCTGTTCGCCGCGCCGCAGCACGAATACACCCGGTCGCTGCTGAGCGACGCGCCAAACTTCCAGCTGGAGGCAAAGAACTGATGTCGGTCGCAGCGGGTTTCGAGCGGGTTGCCGAGGAGTTCGCCGAGGTGGTGGCGGCCGATGCGGCGGGCGCCGCGTTCGCCGTCTTCCGCGACGGCCTGCAGATCGTCGACCTGCAGGCCGGGCACCGCGACCAGGCGGCCACCGAGCCGATGACGACCGACACCCTGATGCCGGTGTTCTCCGGCACCAAGGGCATCGTCGCCACCGGCGTCGCCCTGCTGGTCGACGGCGGAGCGATCGACCCGGACGCGCCGGTGGTGCGGTACTGGCCGGAGTTCGGCGCGGCGGGCAAGCAGGACGTCCTGGTCCGGCAGCTGCTCTCGCACTCGGCCGGGTTGCCGTACCCGGCGAAGCCGGTCACCCGCGAGGCGTCGATGGACGTCCGGGCGATGGCCGAGCTGCTGGCCGCGCAGGCTCCGCTGTGGCCGTTCGGGACGACCACCGCCTACCACGCGCTGACCTTCGGCTGGTTGGCGGCGGAGCTGATCCGGCGGGTCGATGGGCGGGAGGTCGGCGAGTACCTGCGCGCCGAGATCGCCGAGCGGGTTCCGGCCGACTTCTGGCTGGGGCTGCCCGAGTCCGAGTGGCCTCGCACCGGGCGGCGCTGGCGCGCAGCCGACTACCAGGTGGCGAACCGGCTGAACACCCCGGAGGCCCTGGCCTACCGCGACAAGGTCTACGGAAATCCGCCCACGCTGCTGGGCGACGACGCGCCCTGGAACACCCCGGCGTGGTGGTCCAGCGGCAGTCCGGGCGGCGGTGCGATGGCGTCCGCTCGCGGCATGGCCGCGGTGTATTCGGCGCTGGTGACCGGGAAGCTCGTCGGCGGCCGGACGCTCGACCGGATTCGCCGGGAGGAGAGCCGGGGCACCGATCCGGGCACGGGCCGGCCGCTGGTCTTCGGCCTGGGCTACGAGCTGCAGGATCCGATCGAGACCTACGGGCCGGAGGCCACGGGTTTCGGCCACAGCGGAGCGGGCGGTTCGCTGTTCGGCTGCTGGCCGCGCCTGGGCGTGGCGTTCGCCTTCAGCCCGTGCCTGATGCGAACGGAGGGCTTCGACGACCGCTCCCACCGCCTCCTGACCGCCCTGCACGCCTGCCTCTAGCGGCTGTCACCGCTGGTCCGGGCCGTCGTGCGGCAAAATCGGTTGGCCCGGCCGATACGCTCGGGGCATGGAGTTCGAGGTGGACGATTCGCGGGCCCGGGTCGATCGCGACGTGGTGTGGGAATTCCTTTCCACGCAGGCGTATTGGGGCCAGTGGCGCAAGCGGGAGGACTTCGACCGGCAGATCGACCTCGCCTGGCGCGTCGTCGGCGTCTACCGGAAGCCGGACGGCGCGTTGATGGGCTTCGCGCGAGCGTTCTCCGACGGCGTGGCTACGGCGTACCTGGCGGACGTGTTCGTCCTCCCGGAGGCGCGCGGCCACGGCATCGGCAAGGCCCTGGTGCAGGGCATGATCGAGGACGGCCCCGGTCGCGACTTCCGCTGGATGCTGCACACCGACGACGCGCACGGCCTCTACCGCGCCTACGGCTTCACCGATCCCGACGGCACCTACCTGGAGCGGCCGCGGCGCGTCTCGTGAGCGACGCGCGGCCTCGCCGGGTGGAGGTCGGCGCGCCGAACCTCCACCATGTCGGTATGACGGAACTGCTCACCGATACCCAGGTCTCCGAAGCGCTCCAGCACCTGCCGGAGTGGACCCAGTCCGGAGTCAAGCTGACCCGCACCGTCGAGTTCGGCAACTTCCCGCAGGCGATCCAGGCAGTGAACCGGATCGCCGAAATCGCCGAGAGCGAGAACCACCACCCGGACATGGACATCCGCTGGCGCACTGTGACGTTCTACTGCACCACGCACTCGAAGGGCGGCATCACGGCCAACGACACCTCGCTCGCCCAGGAGATCGACAACGTCGTGGAGCAGCTCCAGTCCTGATCGCTCCCGGCTGGACGACGTTCGGCCTGGTCAGGACCCGTGCGTACGTTGTGCTGCTATAGCGACAAAAAGCACTCACGGCAGTTGACCAGGCCGAATCGGGCTCAGTCGGCCTCTTCGGCGAGGTCCGCGGCCTCGAACGCGCATCCCCAGGACAGCGCGACGCCGCAGCCTCCGTGGCCGTAGTTGTGGATGATGCGCGCGCCTTCGTAGTGCTCGACCTCCACCCGCACCGATTCCCGGCCGGGCCGCAGCCCGACCAGTTCCGCGAGCACTTCGGCGTCGGCCAACCGCGGCTCCACCTCGGCGCACCGGCGCCGGATGCCCTCGCTGTCCTCGCGGCGGGGCGTGAGGCTCCAGTCCTGCTCGGCCGCGACGCCGCCGAGCACCACCCGGTCGCCGTGCGGCATGTACGCGGTGAACTCGCCGGAGTCGCTGAGCTCGATGAAGTACTCGTCGATCCCTGGGTTGCGCACCACGACGTGCTGGCCGCGCACCGGGTGGACACCGGGGTCGCCGACGAGTTCCCGCGCGCCGACTCCGGTGCAGTTGACCACCGTCGCGGATTCGGCGACCGCGTCGGCCAGCGACGAGACCGGGCTGAGCTGCAGTTCGCCTCCCGCGTCGCGGAACCTGGCGACCAGGTGGTCGAGGTAGCGCGGCATGTCGATCAGCGGCACGGTCGCGCGGTAGCCGCTGACGAACCCGTCCGGCAGTTCTTCGGGTGCGCATGGGCGCAGGTCGGGGATCAGCCTCACCTCGGGCGGGACCGCGTCGCCGAGGTCGAACCGGGCCGCCATCCGCCCCACCGCCAGGTGCACGCCGGAGCTCTCGTCGCGAGCGAGCGCGGTGAACTCCGCGTGCGACCGGGTCACCCAGTACAACACCCGATCGGCGGGCCGCAGCATCGCCGGGCCCCACATCGCGCCCGCGACCGCGGATGTGGTGTCCCGCGGCCGATCGGCGGTCCGGATGCGCACGCGCCTGCCCGCCTCGGCGAGAACGACCCCGGTGGTCAGGCCCTGCACGCCCGCGCCGATCACCAGCACCGGATCTGCGGTCATCTTCGACACGCTAGCAGTCAACCGGCGAACTCGACGGGGCTGAACGTGCCGCCCAGCTCAGGCGTCGACCACGTCGTGCTCGATGCGGATGCGCTCGCACACGCGCCCTCGGGCATCGGCCTGGTGGAAGCCGCAACGCTACTGCTCAACGGGCTCACCGCCGCCCAGGCCCCTCGGCACGCTCGGGCTGGTGCCGTGAGCAGCCCGGAGCGCCGCGGCGAGTGCCGTTTCGCTCACTACGGTGTAGATCATGAAGACCCTGATCATCCCCGGCGAACAGGAGTTTCTCGATCAGTTCGGCGAAGCGCCCGAAGTCTTGGAAGAGCCTTGGATTCAGGGGGCGAAGTTCGAGACCGGGAACGGAACCCTCCGGCTCAGCTTTGACCAGCTCGAGAACTCCATCCGGTTCGAGTGGCGCCAAAGCGATGACGTTCTGTGGCACTTCTTCCGCGAAGGTGCGACCGCTCTGAGCATCCGAGCGGAGAACGAGGAGACGCGCCTCGTTGCGGAGTTCGAGTCCGAAGAGCTGTCCGGAGAAGTGGACGTCAGGGTTTACCCGAAGATCGCGATCAAGGATTCTTTGCTCCGCAGTTGAAAGGGAGTCCCCGGCCATCCGACTCTGCCCCTTTGACTCTTGGTGGGGCCGGCGGCGCGCACGAGAATACCTGGCGATACCACGCACGAGGCCAGGAAACGAGGTCACATGCCAACGCCCGGATTTCCGCCGGACACGCTCGACGACGACGGAGCGCCCATCTGGATCACCGAGTTGGCCAGCGACGACCCGAACCACGCCGTGCACGTGGTCCGCGACCTCGAACCTGCGGACGCGCTGGAAGCGCTGGGCGCCAAACCCCGGTTGTTCCGGCCGTGCGAGCTGCCCCGAAGCAAGCCGGACGAGTGGACCTCCCTGCCGGCTGCGGCCCTCGGCGGCGAACCCGGCGGCGGTGCGACGCTGCTGGCAGGACGCATCGGTGCGTGGACATTCGTGTACGACGACGCGGGGTACACCGTCGGTGTTGATGACACAACCGCCCTGTCCGCCAACGGTCGCGTAGCAGCCACGAGCATGTTCTCCATCAACGCCGACGCCAGCCTCACCTACGCCGTCGACGGGAAGGAACTTGCCTGGATCAACGTCGACGACCTCGACCTCGAGGGAGATCTGCCCGGCATGCCGGCCGAACTGCGCGCAGCGTTCGAAGCGGCAGGCACCGTCGAACACGACTACCTCGATCCTGGCGAGCCCGACTACGACATCTGCATGCGCGCTGTCTGCGCTCTTGCCGGCCTGCGCTGCACGGTCGAAGACCTGCGTCGAATCCCGCTACTGGCCACACCGTTCGGCTGACCCCGCGCAAGTGGCCGGGTCGCCGAACTGCGGTCAGGCAGGGGCCCGAGCGAAGCTCAGCCCAGGAAGTCCTGGATCGCCGCGAGCCACGGTTTCGGGTTCTCCGCGCCGATGAGGTGCCCGGAGTCGATCTCGACCAGCCGCGCGCCGGGGATCTTCGCGGCGAGCTCGCCGGAGTTGTGCGGCGACACCAGGGTGTCCCGGGTGGTCGCGACGACCAGCGTCGGCACGGAGATCTTCGGCAGGTCGGCGCGGACGTCGACGGTGCGCAGCAGGTCGAGGTGGTCGCCGGTGCCGACCGGCACGCCGTCGGCGGTGCCTCGGAACATCTCGTCCCAGTCGTCGATGGAGTTCAGCGCCGCCGGGCTGAAGCAGTTCAGCAGCACGAATCGCGCGAGCGCTTCCCGGTCCGGGCCGTCGAGCAGCTGCTGCCAGAGGTCCAGGTTCAGCCGGAAGTGCCGGTCGGCGGTGGCGAATCCGGCGGTGAGCACCAGCGACGTGACGCGCTCCGGGTACCGCACGGCGGCCCGGACGGCGACCGTCGTGCCCATCGAATAGCCCAGCACGCCAAAGGTTTCCACACCCTCGTCGACCGCCGACGCGACGACTTCGTCGACGAGCCGGTCAAGTTCGAGAGGTTGCCCGGCCTTCGGAGTGCCGCCCGAGCCGGGATAGTCCGGCGCGACGACCGTGTGCTTCATGGCGAGCTCGTCGATGAACGGGAAGTTCGCCGCGGCCGACCCGCCCGCGCCGTGGGCCAGCAACAACCCGGGCCCCGAACCACGCACCTCAACGGACAAGGACATCGATTTTTCCTTTCACATCAACATTTCGCCGAACACCAGTGGCCGACAGCGCGACCAAGGCGGCGACGATTCCGATCCCGATGAGCCAGTACGGCGTGGCGCCACCGTCGAGCACCCGCCCACCGATCCACGCACCGCCGGCGTTGCCGAGGTTGAAAGCCGAGGTGTTCACCGCGACCGTCAAGGTCGGCGCGCCCGCGGCCGCCGCGAACGCCCGGGCCTGCAACGCCGGGATCAGCGCGCAGCTCACCGCCCCGAGCACGAACACGCCCACCGCTGCGGCCACCGGATTCCGCACGACCAGCCCGAAAACCCCTAGCGCGACGGCCATTCCGGCGAGCAATCCGCGAACCGAACCCCACGGCCGCAGATCCGCCAACCGGCCACCCACCAGGTTCCCCAGCAGCCCGCCCGCGCCGAACGCCATCAGCAGCCAAGCCACCGCCCCGCCCCCGAAACCGGAGATGCCGGTGAGAATCGTGGCGATGTAGGTGTACGGCGTGAAGAGGGCGATCTGCGTGAGCACCGTGATCACGACGACCACGAACACCTCACGGCTGCCCAGCGCCCTGATTTCCGCCCGCACCGAAGAGGTTCCGGTCGCCCGGGACGACGGCACAGCGGCCGCGACGATCGCCGTGGCGATCAGGCTCAGTGCGGCGATCGCCCAGAACGTGGCGCGCCATCCGAGCTCATGACCGATGAATGTGCCCAGCGGAGCGCCGAACACGGTCGCCAGGTTGAGCCCGGCGCTCACCACTGCGATCGCCCAACCACGACTCTCCTCGCCCACCACAGACACGGCCTGCACCAGACCAACGGCGAAGAAGGTGGAGTGCACGAGCGCCGCGAGAACCCGCGCGATCATCACCAGCCCGAAGGAGCCGGCGACCGCAGCCAGCACATTGCCCGCGGTGAATCCCGCGATCAGGCCGATGAGCAGCGCCTTACGCGGCAGCCGCGTAGTCGCGGCGGTGACCACGGGCCCGGCCAACGCGACCGTCAGCGCATAGCCGGTGACGAGCAGGCCCGTCGTGCCGACCGACACGTGCAGATCCGCCGCGATGTCCGGCAGGACGCCGATCACCGCGTACTCGGCGGAGCCCACGGCGAACACGCAGGTCATCAACGCCACTAGGGCCCAACCGCTCCGCTGGCTTCGCATGCCGCAGACGCTAGAGTCTGACAGTGATGTCAGAGTCAACGACGCGTGAGCCGGATCTCATGAAGATCGGCGAGCTGTCCCGCCGGAGCGGCGTCAGCCAGCGCCTGCTGCGCTACTACGAGCAGCAGGGCCTGCTCGCCTCGGAACGGGCGCCGAGCGGCTACCGCTACTACCGCGAGGAAGCGGTGACGATCGTCGCGCAGATCCGGAATCTGCTGGCGGCGGGCCTGAACACGGAAACGATCCGCACGGTCCTGCCCTGCGCGAGGGGCGAACTACCGATCCTCGAACCGTGCCCGGACGTCCTGGCCACCCTCCGAACCCAGCTAGCGGCAATAGACGACCGCCTGACGTGCCTCCAGCAAACCAGAACGGCCCTGGCCACCTACCTCACCGCCACCGACCGGTAGGGCCGTCCGCCGCGCACCGATACCGTTGCCAGGTGCCCGCCGCCTGGTCGTTCCCGCCACGAGCGGAAGGCTGGTTCGCAGAGGATCTCGACGGCCTGCACGAAGCGCCTCGACACACGGAACTGATCGACGGCACGCTCTGCTTCCCGGCAACCCCGCAACAGTCCTGGCACGGCCGCCTCGTTACAGGACTGACCGTCGAGCTCGCCCGCCAGGCCCCCGCCGGCATCGAGGTCGAACGGGAGATGACGATCCGGCTCGACGCACGCAACAGGCCCGAGCCCGGCCTGCTGGTCACCACGGCCCCGTTCGACCCGGACCGGACCTGGTACGAACCGCGGGACGTGCTGCTCGTGGTGGAGGTGGTCTCGCCGGAATCGGCACACCGCGACCGGACGGTCAAGCTCCGCAAGTACGCCGACGCGGGCATCCGGCACTACTGGTACGTCGGAGACGAGGACGCATCCGCGGCAGTTCACGTCTACGAACTGGACGGACCGACCGGTGTCTACGCCCCGGCGGGCATCTTCCGCGGCACCCTCCAGCGGCCGGTGCCGTTCGAAATCAGCGTCGACCTTGATCGGCTCACCCCGCGCCGCTCCCGCTAGACCACGCCTGGCGGAGATCCGCTCCGGGGTGTTCGCCGATGACCGCTGGGAACGCCAGGGCTGGTGATGGCGAGCCGCCGGCATCCGCCACATCGGTCCGATCGGGGGCTGACCCGCCGCGTTACGGTGTAGATCCCCCCGCTCTCAGCTCCGCCCACCAGGAGATCCGCATGTCCCCGCTCAGGGCGGGGCCGGTCGCCTGGGGCCTGCAGTTCCACCTGGAGGTCACCCCCTCTCGGCCCCGACGCGACGGAGCGGCTGCGAGCCGACGCCCCCGCCTTGTGCCCGCTGGCCGAGCAGAGCCTCGCCCACCCGCGGGCCCTCTTCCTGTGGCAGTAGCCGCGGCAAGGGGCGGCCGAGTCGGACGGAAAACAGGACAGGGGCCAGACCGCAAGATCTGGCCCCTGCCCTGGAATTTTCGACCTCGACCAGCCTTTTCGGTCGATCAAGGAATCGAGCGTCAGACGTTGAAGCGGAACTCCACGACGTCGCCGTCGGTCATGACGTAGTCCTTGCCTTCCATCCGGACCTTGCCCACAGACTTGGCGTCCGCCATCGAGCCCGCCGCGATCAGGTCGTCGAAGGAGACGATCTCCGCCTTGATGAAGCCGCGCTCGAAGTCGGTGTGGATCACCCCGGCCGCCTGCGGCGCCGTCCAGCCCTGGCGGATCGTCCAGGCCCGCGCCTCCTTCGGCCCGGCCGTCAGGTAGGTCTGCAGGCCCAGCGTGTGGAAGCCCGCGCGGGCCAGCGCGTTCAGGCCCGGCTCCGCCTGGCCGATCGATTCCAGCAGCTCGCGCTGGGACTCCTCGTCCAGCTCCTTGAGCTCCGCCTCGACCTTGGCGTCCAGGAACACCGCGTCGCCGGGCGCGACCAGGTCGCGCAGTTCCTTCTGCTTCGCCTCGTCGGCCAGCACGCCCTCGTCGGCGTTGAACACGTAGAGGAACGGCTTGGTGGTCAGCAGGTTGAGCTCGCGCAGGTCCGGCGTGTCCTTGCCGAGGCCCGCGCCGAACAGGGTCTGGCCGGAGTCGAGGATCTCCTTGGCCTGCTGCGCGATCTCCAGGGCCGGCCGCTTCTCCTTGTGGGTGCGGGCTTCCTTCTCCAGCCGCGGCAGCGCCTTCTCCAGGGTCTGCAGGTCGGCCAGGATCAGCTCGGTGTTGATCGTCTCGATGTCGCTGGACGGGTCCACCCGGCCGTCGACGTGCACCACGTCGGGGTCGTCGAAGACCCGGATGACCTGGCAGATCGCGTCCGCCTCGCGGATGTTGGCGAGGAATTTGTTGCCCAGCCCCTGCCCCTCGGAGGCACCCTTGACCAGGCCCGCGATGTCGACGAACGACACCGTGGCGGGCACCGTCTTCGCCGAGCTGAAGACCCCGGCGAGCTTGTCCAGCCGCTCGTCCGGCAGCGGCACCACGCCGACGTTCGGCTCGATGGTGGCGAACGGGTAGTTCGCCGCGAGGGCGTCGTTGCTGGTCAACGCGTTGAACAGGGTGGACTTACCGACGTTGGGCAGCCCGACGATTCCGAGGGTGAGGCTCACGCCCCGAAGTGTAGGTGCTCACTCGCGGCGGCATCGGGGCCGGTCGCGCGGGGGTGCGCGGATGCACAGCCGAGGCTCGGCCCGAGTGCGCACCCGCGCCGCGACGTCAGTCGTCGTCCTGCTCGCCGCCCTGCTGGTCGCCGCCGTCCTGCTGGTCGCCGTCCTGCTGGTCGCCTTGCTGCTGGTTGTCGCCGTCCTGCTGCTCCTGCTGCTGCTCCGGAGCGGGCGCCGGGTCGTTGCACCCGGCCGTGACCATCAGGGCGAACGCGGCACCCGCCGCAGCGCCGACGATCTTGAAGCCACGCCTGGTGCTGATCTTCGATTGAGCCATGCCGCGACGATAGGGATGAAACACGCAAAATGCACCCTCCCCGATCGAAATCCCCCGCGCGAGGGAGGCGGCCCCCGCCACAGCGGGAGGTTCGCGGGCCGCGAGATCCCGAGCATTGCCGGTGAGTTCAGCCGAACCACCAGGAGCGCAGATGCTCAAGTCGAACCGGGCGGCGCTGATCGCGTCGGCCCTGACCTTCCTCTCCTTCGAATCACGACACTTCCTGCCGCGCGGCCTCATCATCTTCGAGCTCCCGAACTGGGCGACGCCGCTGGCCGCAGCGGCCGGTGTGCTCGGCGCCGCGCTGCTGATGTCGCCGCTGCGAGCCCGCGTGCTCGTCGCGATCAACGGAGCGGCCGTGTTGCTGCTGCTCTGGGCGGCCGGCGGCATCCTGTTCGACCTGTTGCGGCTGTTCGGCCTGATGGGTTTTCCTCCGGACTGGCCGATGTTCGCCACCCGCGCCTTCGCGTTGACGAGCGCGATCCTGCTGGTCCGCGCGACGATCCTGCGCTTCCGGGCGCTCACCGGGGCTTGCGCTCGCTGCGGCGGCCCGGCCTCGTCACCGCCGCGCTGGCTCGGATACCTCGGCGTCCTGTTCGCGCTGCCCTATCCGGTGATCAAGACCAACTGGGCGCTGGGCGGCACGATCGGGCTGGACTACCCGGACCTGGCCCGGGACGGGTTCACCAGCGGATGGCTGGTCGTGCCCGCCGCGCTGATCGGCATCGTGCTTTCGCTGGCCCTCGTTCACCGGTGGGGACGGATCTGGCCGCGCTGGGTTCCCGGCCTTGCTGGACGCCCGACTCCGCGAGGGTTGCTGCTCTTCGGCGGCTGGTTCGGCACCGGGCTGCTTTTCACGATGGGCCCGGCCGGCTTCGCCAGTGTCGTCGCCGACCTGATCTCCGGCACGTCGTCGAGCTCGATCGCCGGGATGCATTACTGGCCCGGGGCGCTGTTCTACGTGAGCTGGATGTGCTGGGCGCTGGCGCTCGGGCCGTCCGTCTACCTGTACCAGCGGGCGACGCGCCGCAAGCCGTGCGGAACCTGCGATCGCGTGCCGGTCCCGCAGGGATGATGTGGCCATGCCGTCCCGCCTGATCAGACCGTTCACCGCGAGCACCACGTACCGGCGGTGGGTGCATCTGATCCTCGGGGCCGTCCTGGCCGTGCCGTACCTGGCGGTGGCCGGGCTGGTGCTCGGGCCGCTGCTGGGCCCGGGCATCGGGCTCGGCCTGCCGCCTGTCGCGGTCGGCCTCGTGCAGGGCGCGTTCGTCGTGCTCGCCGTGGTGGCCACCGGATTGCTGCCGGCGACCCGGTCGCTGTCGGGCGCCGCGGCGAAGGCGCTGCTCGGGCTGCCGGAATCCGGCGGCGCCGACACCTGGCCGGATCGGTGGCGGACCGTCTGCTGGCTCGTCGTGCACCTGGTGCTCGGCTCCGGCATCGGCCTGCTGACGCTGATCGTGCCGCCGTTCATCCTGATCCTGCTCGCCGACCCGCTGCTGCACCTGCCGCCCGAACTCACCGGTATCCCGCTGTACCGGACGCTCGGCATCGGGCGGTGGTGGGCGCCGCTGGCCGGTGCGGGCCTGATCGTCGCGGGTTTCCACCTGGTCGCGGGGATCGGCGCGGTGCCGGCCCGGCTCGCTCCGACGTTGCTGGGGCCGTCCGAGCACGAGCGGCTGCGACGCCAGGTGGAGGAGCTGTCCGAGCGGAACCGGATCGCCTCCGAGCTGCACGACTCGGTCGGGCATGTGCTGAACGTCGTTGCGCTGCAAGCGAGTGCGGCGAACCGGGTGCTGGACAGCGATCCCGCCTTCGCCCGGGAGGCGCTCGCGGTGATCGCGGAATCGACGCGAACCGCCCTGGCCGACCTGGATCACGCACTGGGCAGCCTCCGATCCTCCACTTTGGACGAGGCGAGCCTGGCGGGCCTCGACGACCTGATCCGCTCCACCGAGCTGGCCGGTCTCGCGGTGCGCCTCGAAGTCCGGGGCGACCCGAGTTCGGTGCCGCCGCAGGTGAGCCGCGAGAGCTACCGCGCAGTGCGCGAGGGCCTCTCCAACGCCTTGCGCCACGCAGGCCGGGTGGCGGTCGCGGTGCGGATCACCATCGACACCGGCGCGCTGGAGCTGGAGATCACCAACCCGCTGGGCTCGGCATCAACTCCCGGCCACGGCTTGGGCCTGAGCGGGATCAAGCGCCGCGCAAAGGTCCTCGGCGGCCACGCCGAAGGCGCCGCGCACGGCGGCAACTGGCGACTCCACGTCTACCTCCCCTGGTGACAGCGAGTCTTCCGGAGCAGCGTTCCCGCAGGCACGGGGCCGTGAGTCTTTTGGGCTGCGTTGGTGCGCGCCCACCCCGGTGCGTGGCGCAATACGCTCGGTGGCGTGAGTGAAGCCACGACCGTGCTGGTCGTCGACGACGAGCCGCTGATCCGCTCCGGGCTGCGGGCCCTCATCGACGCCGAGCCCGACCTGACCGTCGTCGGGGAGGCCGCCGACGGCGCCGAGGTCGTCCCGCTGGTGCGGCGGCTGCGGCCCGACGTCGTGCTGATGGACGTCCGGATGCCCGGCGTCGACGGGATCCAGGCCACCACCGCGATCCTGGGCTCGGTGCCGGAGCCGCCGCGCATCGTCGTGATCACCACCTTCGAGCACGACGACCACGTCTACGGCGCGCTGCGCGCCGGAGCGACCGGCTTCCTCCTCAAGCGCTGCCAGCCCGAGGAGCTCGCGCAAGCCATCCGGATCGCGGCGCGCGGCGAATCGCTGCTGTTCCCGGCCGCGATCCGCCGGCTGGCCGCGCCGCACCACGCGAGCCGCCCGCAGGTCGAGCTCACCGAGCGGGAAGCCGACGTCCTCCGCCTGGTTGCGCGCGGGATGTCCAACGGCGAGATCGCCGCCGAGCTGTTCATCGGCGTGCAGACCGTCAAGACCCACGTCGGCAGCGTGCTGGCGAAACTCGGCGCCCGGGACCGCACGCAAGCGGTCGTGTTCGCCTACGAATCGGGCTTCATCAGCGTGTCCGATTCCCGCTAGTAACCGCCTCCGGACGCTGGCACCATCGAAGACATGCTGGTGGGAACAGAGGAAGCACTGCGGGCCGTCGCCTCTCGCGACGCACGTTTCGACGGCTGCTTCATCCACGCCGTGCGCACCACGGGCATCTACTGCCGCCCGTCGTGCCCGGCACGCACGCCCAAGCCCGACAACAGCCTGTTCTTCCCGACGGCCGCCGCCGCGCAAGCCGCCGGCTTCCGCGCGTGCCGCCGGTGCCTGCCGGACGCGGTGCCCGGGTCGCCGGAGTGGGACCTGCGCGCCGATCTCGCCGGCCGCGCCATGCGGCTGATCAGCGACGGCGTCGTGGATCGCTGCGGAGTGCGCGGGCTGGCCGACCAGCTCGGCTACTCGGAACGCCACCTGACGAGGGTGCTCACCGCCGAACTCGGCGCCGGGCCGCTCGGGTTGGCGCGGGCGCACCGCGCGCACTCGGCGCGGATCCTGATCGAAACCACCACGATCCCGTTCGGCGACGTCGCATTCGCCGCCGGATTCTCCAGTCTGCGACAGTTCAACGACACGTTGCGCGAGGTCTTCGGCGTGACCCCGACGGCGATGCGCGGCCGCGCGCAGCGGCGCAGCGAGGTCCCCGGCAGCGCCGGTGCCGTCCAGCTGCGCCTGCCCTTCCGGGCTCCCTGCGATGTGGCCGGCGTGCTGCGGTTCCTCGGCGAACGAGCGCTGGACGGCCTGGAAGATGCCGGGCCGGTCCACTACACGCGCGCGCTGCGCCTGCCGTACGGCACCGGGATCGCCACACTCCGCCCGCATGAGAAGTACGTCGCCTGCACGCTGCGGCTCACGGACCTGCGCGATCTCGGCAGCGCGGTGTCCCGGCTGCGCCGCCTGCTCGACCTCGACGCTGACCCGGTCGCGATCAACGAGGCGCTCGGCGCGGACCCGGCGCTGCGGTCGGCCATCGCGCGGACGCCCGGGGTTCGGGTGCCGGGCAGCGTCGACGGAATGGAGATCCTGGTCCGCGCCGTGATCGGCCAGCAGATCTCGGTGGCGGCAGCGCGAAAGACGACGGAGCGGCTCGTCACCGCGCTGGGCGAGCCGCTGGCCCACCCGGAAGGTTCGGTGACGACGCTCTTCCCGACACCGGAGGTACTCGCGGAGCGAGCGCTGGAGGCCCTGCCCGGGCCGCGTCGGCGGGCGGAAACCGTGCGCGCCGTCGCGGCGGCCGTCGCCGACGGAAGCCTCGCGCTGCACACCGGACGGGACGAAGTCGAGCTGCGGCACGATCTGGAAAGCATCTGCGGCATCGGCTCGTGGACGTCGAGCTACGTCGCCATGCGCGTGCTGGGCGCGCCCGATGTGCTGCTGACCGGTGATCTGGCGTTGCGGCGAGGCGCCGGGATGCTCGGGATGTCCGAAGACCCGGCCGCGATCCAGGCGCACGCGCGGCGCTGGAGCCCGTGGCGCTCCTACGCCGGGGTGCTCCTGTGGGAAGCAGCCGCCAGCGGAACGCCGCAGCTGCAGCTCGCTTCGTGATCCGGCCGCGCCACAAGCAGAAGCCTTGGAGAGAACATGAACAACTGGTCCACTGAGGACACTCCGGCCGGCCCGTTCACCGCCGTGGTCGACGCCGACGGCGCCGTCCTCGCCGGCGGCTGGACGGCCCGGCTCGACGAGCTCGTGCCGCTGGTTTCCCGCGAGCTGCTCCGCGAAGCACCGCGCGAAGCAGCGGATCTCGGTCCGTTGACCCGCGCGATCCGCGACTACCACGCCGGTGACCTGCACGCGGTCGACGGGATTCCGGTGCGGCAGCGCTCCGGGGAGTTCCTCGAGCACGCCTGGGAGGTGCTGCGGAAGGTCCCGGCCGGCGAACCCGTGAGCTACACGGAACTAGCCGCACTGGCGGGCCGCCCACAAGCTGCCCGGGCGGCGGCATCGGCCTGCGCCCGCAACGCGGCGGCACTGTTCGTGCCGTGCCACCGAGTGCTGCGCAGCGACGGCTCCCTAGGCGGCTTCCGCTGGGGCCTCCCGGTCAAGCGCTGGCTCCTCAGCCACGAAACCACCACTAACTGACCGGGCCGGAAAGTCCCCAATTTTGCCTGAAATTGGGGACTCACCTTTCGCGGAGCGCCGGGAGACGCGTGGCTCCGTTTTCGCCTGAGACCGGAGCCACACCCGCAGAGCTCAAGCCGAAGTGCGGTTCCAATTTCGCCTGAAATTGGGCGGAAACGCGGCGCCATGGGCCGTTCGGGATCAGGTTTGGAGTTCCAGGGTGGAGCCGTTGCGGGACTTGCGAACTCGGAGGCGCACCGAGATCCGCTGGCGCATCTCTTCGACGTGGGACACGAGGCCGACGACCCGGCCGCCGGCCCGCAGGTCGTCGAGGGTGTCCATCACCAGGTCGAGGGTGTCGGCATCGAGAGTTCCGAACCCCTCGTCGATGAACAACGTGTCCAGCAGCGCGCCGCCGGTCTCGGCGGCCACCACATCGGCCAGCCCGAGCGCCAGCGAAAGCGAAGCGAGGAACGACTCGCCGCCGGAAAGCGTCTTCGCGGGCCGGACCTTGCCGGAGTAGTCGTCGAGCACGTCCAAGCCGAGCCCGCCACGGGTGCCCCGCGCCCCGGCCGCATCGGAATGCACGAACGAGTACCGGCCGCCGCTCATCCGTTGCAGCCGCCGGGTGGCCGCGACGGCCACCTCCTCCAACCGCGCGGCCAGCACGTACGCGCGCAACGACATCTTCCGCGCGTTCTGCCCGCGTCCGTTGACCACGTCCGCCAACGCCTCCAGCTCGGCGTGCTCCGCCAACGCCGGCCCGAGCTCCGCCCACGCTCCGCGCAGCCGCTCCGCGAGCTGCGCGATGTCGCGCTGCCGCTGCTCGGCGCGATGCGCCAGCGCAGCTGAGCGCTCCGCCGCTTCGCGGGCTACGACGGCCGCCTCGGTGGCCTCTTCGAGGCCGACCTCGGCGTCTGCGTCTACGCCGAACAGCTCCGCGCTGGCCAGCGCCGCGCGGGCGCCTGCGGCACGTTCTTCGACCTCGGCGAGCGCCTTGGCGAGCTGGGCGATCCGGTCTTCGCCGCGTTCGGCGGCGAGCGCGGCTGCCGCGTCGTCGAAGCCTGCCGTGGTGGCGGCTTCGGCCAGGGCGGTTTCTTGTTCGACCAGGCGGTGTTCGGCGTCGTCCCTGGCCGTCCGGGCCGCTGCGAGTTGTTCGAGGCGGGCCGCGATGTCCAGCAGGTGCGCTCGCCGGTCGGCGATGCTCGGGAAGTCGGCGCGTCCTTCACACAGCCTGGCTTCGCGTTCGTCCACTGTGGTCGCGAGCGACGCCTGCTCGCTGCGGGCTGCCGCGACTCGGGTTCGCACCTTCGACAGCTGCTCGTTCAGGCGCTCGGTGGATTCTTCGAGCTCGGCCAGCTTCTTGTTGCGTTGCGGTAGTTGCGCGGCGGTGTTCTGGAGTGCGTCGCGTTCGGCTTTGAGCTCGGCGAGTTCGGCGGCGAGTTCCGCCTCGGTGTGATCGCCGAGGCGTTCTGCCAGGTTGTCGACGTGTTGCTGGGTCCGTTGCGCTTCTGCCGTGGCCTTTTCCCGGCGGGTGGCGGCGCGCTGTTCCTCGGTTTGGGCGTTGTCCTCGTCTTCGGCGCGCACCGGATCGTCGATCGGTTCGCCGGGCGCGGGGTGTTCCGCCGAGCCGCAGACCGGGCACGGTTCGCCGGGCGAGAGCCGGGCCGCGAGTTCGGCGGCCATCCCGGCGAGCCTGCGGGCTCGGAGATCTTGCAGCAGGTCGCGGGCCTGCTGGTGAGTGTCGATGGCCTGTTGCGCGCGGACCGTCGCCGCCGCGAGTTCCTTTTGCGCGCCAGGCATTTCCCGCGCGGTCCGCAGCAGCGCCGCGACCTCGGTGCCGCGCGCTTGCACGGTTTCCAGCCGCAGTTCGGCGTGCTTCGCCTCTTCGACCTGCTGCCTCGCGGTGCCGATGCGGTCGGGCAAGGTGGCCTGCTGCCCGACGAGCTCGGCTTCCAGGGTCTCGTCCGAGGCCAGCCGCTCGGCGAGGGACGTGAGCTTCTGGCGGTCGGTTTCCTGTTGCTGGGACTCGGGAATCAGGTGTGCGAGGCCACCCGCTTCCTCACGCCTGGTGCCCGCGAGCGAACGCAGTTCGTCCAGCGGCGCTTCGGCGTTCACCTCGCAACTCGCTGCCGCGGCGGCTACCGCGGCTCGTGCTTTGTCGCGTTCCTGCTCCGCCCGCAGTGCGGCATTGCGGGCCGCGAGCACCGGGACGGCACGTTGCGCCGCTTCCCGTTCCGCTCGCCAGGCGTCGTGCTGCTCCTGCTGTTCGCCGCTCCCCGCGAGGGTCGCGTTGGCCTGCCGGACCCGGCGGACCTTCTCGGCGAGCTCGCGACGCTCGGTCAGCTTCGCCTCGGCCGCCTCCCGCTCGCGCCGCAGGCGAGAGTGTTCGGCCCGCGTGCCCTCCATCTCGCGAACGGACACCTTTTCGATGTCCTCCAACCAGTTCCGCTCGTCCGCGTCGGCATCCGGCTCCGCGCCCGAGACCTGCGAGACGCGCGCGAGCAACTCGCGGACCCGCTGCGTCTGCTCCTCGAGCCCGCGCCCGCGCTCCCGGCGGCGTTCGACGAACCAGCGCTCGACCTCGCCGAACCGCTGGGTGCCGAACAGCTTCTCCAGCAGCTTCTCGCGCTCGGCGGTGTCCGAGCGCAGGAACTTGGCGAACTCGCCCTGCGGCAGCATCACGACCTGGAAGAACTGGTCGACCGTCATGCCCAGCAGGCGTTGCACCGTGCGCCCGACCTCGTCGATGCGCGTCAGGCCCTCCGGCGGCTGCTCGGTGGGCGCGCCGTCGATCCAGGTCAGCGAGGCCTTCGCCTGCTGCGTGGTGTGGCCGTCGCCGCGCTTCTTCGGCCGCTGGTACTCCGGGCTGCGCTCCAGCCGCAGCCGCTGCCCCTGCACCGTCAACTCCAGCACGACCTTGGTCACGGTGTCGGGATTCGCGGTGTCGCAGCGCAGCCGCTTGACCTCGCCGCGCGCGCCCGGCACCGAACCGTAGAGCGCGAAGGCGACCGCATCCAGCAGCGTCGTCTTGCCCGCGCCGGTGTCGCCGTGCAGCAGGAAGAGGCCGTCGCCGCCGAGCCGGTCGAAGTCCACCTCCTGGTGGTCGCGGTACGGGCCGAACGCGGTGACTTCCAGGCGGTGCAGCCTCATTTCGCCCCCTCCGCCGCGGCTACCGCGCGCAGCGCCTCGCTGAGCAGCGCGCGTTCGGAATCGTTCGGGTCGGCGCCCCGGCAGTCGGCCACGAACCTGGCGGCGAGTTCGTGGTCGTCGCGGCCGCGCACGATCTCGGCGTAGTGCAACGGCGCTGTCGCACGCCCGGTCGCCGGCCTCCACTCCAGGTGCACGGCATGCGGAAAGCGCTGCTGCAGCCGCCGCATCGCCTCCAGCGGGCGCACCTCGTCGGTGAGCGTCGCCGAGAGGTAGCACTCCTCCAGCGCGGCGTGTTCCGGCTCGGCGAGCAGGTCCTCCAGCAGTCCCTGGACCGTCGCCAGCCGCCGGGGCACCGGCAGTTCGCGCCGCTCGACGCCGGCCAGGCCGTCCTCGTCCAGATCGACCAGCCACACCGACTTCCGGTGCGCCGCTTCGGAGAACGAGTAAGCCAGCGGGCTGCCGGAATAACGCAGGTGCTCGGCGAGCCGCTGCGGGCCGTGCAGGTGCCCCAGCGCGACGTAGTCGACGCCGTCGAACACCGAGCCAGGCACCTGCTCGACGCCGCCGACGGCGATGGTGCGCTCCGACTCGCTGCTGTCGCCTCCGGTGACGAAGGCGTGCGCCAGCACCACCGAACGAGTCCCCTGTGGACGTCCGGCCAGTTCGGCGCGCACCCGGTTCATCGCTTCGGTGAGCACCGCCGTGTGGCCGCGCGATTCGATCTCGGCGCTGGCCCCGGGCACGTCGGCGCAGGCCTGCAGGGCGTGGCGTGCCGGGTCCGGTTCGAGGTACGGGATGCCGTAGAAGGCGACCGGGCCGTGCCGGTCGTCGATCACCACCGGCTCGTGCAGCCGGGCGATCTGGGTGCGCAGGTGCAGGCCGCCGGCCGCGGCGAACTCGGCGAACGCGCCGACGCGTGCGGCGGAGTCGTGGTTGCCCGAGGTGACCACCAGCTGGGCGCCCGCTTCGCGAATCCTGCCGAGCACCCGGACGCAGGTCTGCACCGCCTCGCCCGACGGCACCGCGCGGTCGTAGAGATCGCCGGCGACCACCACGACGTCGACCTGCTCCTCGACGACCAGGTCGGCCAGCCCGCCCAGGACGGCCTCCTGATCTCCGAGCAGGTCTCGGCCGTGGAACGTCCGTCCCACGTGCCAGTCGGAGGTGTGCAGCACTCGCATGAACCCCAAGCTATCGACGCCCCCGCCGGGCGTCGCAGACCCCCCACGTCGCTTCGGCGTGTCGTGCACCCTGCGACCGCTTTCCGCAGGTCATCGCCCGTGCGCGTTTTGTGCTGCTATGGCGACACAAAACGCGCACGGCACCTGACCAGTGGAAACGAACCCGGCGACCGGTGTCGCGTCCATGGCGTGGCTGTGCGTGATGTTGTCGGGCCGGTCCGCCATCATTTGAGCTGCCACGGCCACTACCGGACGGAGCTCATGTGGGTACCGGCGTCCTGATCACCATCGTCGTCGTGCTGACGCTGTTGTTCGCGGCAGCGCTGATGCTGATCTGGCGGCTGTACACGGACAGTGCACGCCGAGCCGACGAAGCGCTGCGCATGGTCGAGGCCGAGCGCGCCCGCACCGCCGAGCAGCAGGCCGCGCTGCGGCGCTACGAAGTCGCGTTCGCGTCCATCACCGGCCGCGGCGAGCTCGGCGAGCAGGTGCTCGTGGAGACCGCGCGGTCGCTGGGGCTGCGCGAAGGCATCCACTTCACGCTGCAGACCGACCTCGCCGGCGGCGGCTCCGCGCGCCCCGACATGGTGCTGTCCGTCGGCGGCGGGCGGCAGGTCCCGGTGGACGCAAAGGCGAGCCTGGCGGTGTGGGCCGAGGCGATGGAGACCGACGACCCGGAAGAACGCACCGACGCCCTGCGGGTGCACGTCCGCAACATCCGCTCCCGCGCCACCGAACTCGCGGGCAAGGGCTACCAGAAGTGGGCCGACGCGATCTACGGCTCGATCATGTTCGTGCCGTCCGACGCCGCCGTGATCGCCGCACTCGACACCGACCCGCAGCTGCTCACCTGGCTGCTGGGCAAGCGGGTTTTCCTCTGCGGGCCGACCGGATTCGCGGTGCTGGCATCGGCGTCGATGTTCGCCGCGACGGAACGCACGATCGCCGAGGACATCGAGCAGGTGCGCGCCCACTCGGTCCGCGCCCAGCGCGCGGCGTCCAACGCGGTGGAAGCGGTGAACCTCTCCAGCACGCACCTGCAGCGCTTCGTCTCGGCCCGCCGCCGCGAACTCGACGCGCTGGAGTCGTTCCGCAGCACGGTCCAGCCGCTGGCCGAAGCCGCGGGCTCCGGCGACGTCGGAACCATCCGCCAAGACGAAGACGGCCTGGTCAACGGCTCGCTCCCGGCGCGGGAAGGACTCGATACGCCTCAGCAGCTCGTCGGTGACCGGGAAACCGAGCGGTTCTGAGCCGACGCACCGCTTCGGCACGCACACCCTCGACCTAGAGCTAGATCGAGCTTCCGAACCATCCATCTCGGCAGGTGAGGGCACATTCCCCCGCTCCGCCGCGATTGACGGAAGCCGGAACGGGAACTCCGCTGTGCGGAAGGACGGTCAGACGTGGGTTTCGACGAAGGCCGCGACCGTGTCGACGATCAGCGTGTTGTGCGGGCCCCGGCCGAAGCCGTGGTCCAGGCCCTCGTAGGGGTGCATCTCCACCGTGACGCCCAGCTTGCGCAGGTCCCGCGCGAAGTCGAGGCTCTGGTCGATCGGGACCAGCGAATCCGCCGTGCCCTGCTGGATCAGGAACGGCGGCTCGTCCCCGGAGATGTTCTTGATCGGGCTCGCCGACTCGGCCCTCGCCGGGCACTCCACCGGCATGCACCCGAGCAGCTGCTTGATCACCCTCCGCGCGTACTCCTGCATCTGCGGGTGCGCCGCCTCGGCCTCGGCGCTCATGTCGGCCGGCCCGAACCAGTCCACCACCGCCCGGACACCGGTCAGCCCGCCGCCCGGCTTCGCCGGATCTCCGGCCAGCGCGCCCAGCTGGGACACCAGGTGGCCGCCCGCCGAGGCTCCCCAGAGCCCGACCCGGCCGGCGTCCAACTGCCACTCCCCGGCCCGCTGCTGCAGCCAGCGCACGGCATCCGCCACGTCGATCACCTGCGCCGGGTACTGCGCCGCTCCGGTCAGCCGGTAGTCCACTGTTGCCACTGCGTAGCCGTGCTCCAGCAGGCGCTGCGCCGTCAGCGCCTCCGGCGCCCCGGGATCGGCGTCCAACGTGCGAACACCGGCGTCCCAGCCGCCGCCGTGCACGTACACGATCAGCGGGGTCGGCGTCTCGCGCTTCGCGGGCAGGAACAGATCCAGCTTCAGCGCGCCGGTGTCGCGCTGCGCGTACACCTGGTCGCGCTGCACGCTGGCCGCGCCGAGGTCGCGGCCGGCAGCATCGATCGGTGGCGCTTCGTCCGCATCCGACTCCCGTGAGCAACCGGCCGCGACCAACGTCGCCAAGGCGAAACAGGCCGCCAAGACACGCCGAGTCACCGCCATCCGCCCCGCGCCTCCCCGATCTCGTGACAGCTCACCCGAATGCCTGAGCTTAACAAGATCAGCGGCGCGTCATTCGGTGATCAGTCACGCTCATCCGCGGCGCGCTGCTCACCTGCCAAGAAGTGCGCGATCCGCACCGTGGAGTCGTAGAGGTCCCGGTAGTGGCCGAAGTACGCGTCGTAGCGCTCGGTGTGCTCGGGGTTCGGCCGGACGGTCCGCGTCACCGGGTTCCAGCCGTCCGGGTCGACGGCGGTGCCGGTGCCGACGCCTGCGAGCAGCGCGTCGCCGTACGCCGCGCCGACCGTCTCGGCCGGGATCTGCTGCTCCTGACCGGTGATGTCGGAAACGATCTGCGTCCACAACCCACCCTGGGTGCCGCCGCCGACGGCGACCAGCCGCCGGGCCGTGCCGCCTGCCTCGCCCATCGCCGCCAGGTTGTGGCGGACCCCGAAACCGATGCCCTCCAGCGCGGCCCGGTACAGCTCTGCGCGGCCGTGGCTGGTCGTCAGCCCGGCCAGGATGCCGCGCGCGTCCGGATCGAAGATCGGCGTCCGCTCCCCGGCGAAGTACGGCAGCAGCAGCAACCCGCGGCTGCCCGCGGGCACCTTGCTCGCTTCCTCGACGAGCTGGGCGAAATCGCCGTCGACGAGACCGCGCAGCCACTGCGTCACCGCGCCCGAGGTCGCCATCCCGGCGGCGAGCGTGTACGTGTCGGGGAACGCCCCGCAGGTGCCCCAAAGCGCCTCGTGCGGCTGCAGATCGGTGAGCACCTGGACGAAGAACATCGTGGTGCCGTACATCAGCATCACGTCGCCCGGCTCCCGCACGCCGACGCTGGTGGCCTCGGCCCAGGCGTCCACGGTGCCCGCGGTGACCGGGAGCCCTTCCGGCAGCCCGGTTTCGGCCGCCGCCTGCGCGGTGACCCGCCCGACGACCTCGGTCGGCCACGCCAGCTCCGGCAGCGGCAGCCCGGGCGCGACCCGCCGGGCCCAGTCCGCCGACCAGTCGCGGGCCCGCAGGTCGTAGAGCGGATCGCACTGGCTGGCCGAGTGGTGGTCGAGCACGTACCGGCCGGTCAGCCGGTGCACCAGGTAGGAGCTGCACATCAGCAGCATCTCGGTGCGCTGGTAGATCTCCGGCTCGTGCTTGGCCAGCCAGCGGATCTTCGGCCCGACGGCCTGGCTGGACAGCGCCGAGCCGCCCCGGCGCTGGATCTCGTCCGCCCCGAACTCCTCGGTGAGCTCCGCGATCTCCTCGGTCGCGCGGGTGTCCACGCCGTAGAGGATGGCCGGCCGCAGGGGCTTTCCGTCGCCGTCGGTGGGCAGCAGCACGGGCCCGATGCCGCTGACGCCGAGACCGGCGATCTCCCGGCCCTCGGCGGCGGGCACCAGCTCCCGGGCCAACTCCAGGAAGTCCGCCCACCACACGGCTTCCGCGTCGTGCTCCACCCAGCCCGGATGCGGGTGGGAGGTCTCGTGCGGCCGGCTGGCACGGGCGATGATCCGCCCATCGGTGCCGACCAGCACCCCCTTCGAGCTCGCCGTGCCGATGTCGATCCCGAGCAACAACTTCTCGGCCACTGCGCAACTACCTCCTCGTCACCCGGACATGTGCCGCGCCGATCGTCCGCCATCCGGAGAAGAGCGAGCGGCGATTTCGCGCGAAATCGCCGCTCCCCGTGCGTGCCGGATGGCGATTTCGCGCGAAATCGCCATCCAACACCGTAGATCCGATCAGCCCCGGGTCCACTCGTCGAGGCGGACGTCCAGTTGATCAGCGACCGCCCGCAGGGCTGCTCGGTGGTCGCCGGGCACCGCGTGGATGTGGTTCGCGCCGAACTTCGACAGGAACAGCTCGCCCGGCGCGTCCAGCCGTGCGAAGGCGTGCGGCCACTCCGGCGTCGACTGCTCCACCAGTTTCTGGTTGGTCTCGTCGTCGTACGCCTCGAACTCGCCGAGCATCAGCTGCAGGCGGTACTCGCCGTCGTCGCGGGTCAACCGGCCCAGCGTCATCTGCCCCGGCGCCGCGATGTGCTGCACCGACGCGCCACCGGCCGGGAAGAAGAACACCTCCGGATAGAAGTTGACCTTCGCCAGGTTCTCCGCCGGGTCGTCGCTGCGGGCGGCGTACCAGGTGGCGTGCTGGCCGGAGTTGCAGAGGTCCCAGATGTCCCGGTCGGCGTGGTAGTGCCGCACGTCGGCGAACAGCACCGGAGTGCGGGCCACCGCCTTGAACAGCTGCATGGTCAGCGCGCCGTCCATGTCCGCCTCGGTGGCGCACACGTGCGGTTCCTTCGGCCCGTTCCAGTCGTACGGGTCATTCAGGAACGCCTCGGTGACGTCCATGGTCGCGAAGTTCTCGGTCAGCTCCGGCTGCGCCTTGATGCCGGAGAAGTCCAGGTTGCGCTCCGCGATGATGTCCCGGATCGCCTGGTAGGAGCGGATCTGCCGTTCAAGCAGCTCCGGCGTCAGCTTCTTGCCGTCGTAGTGCACGCCGGCCGCGTGCTGCTCGATCCACTCGCGCGCCTTCCGCGCCTCGGCGGCGTCCGCCTTGCCGGCGCGCAGGACCAGCTCGTACTGGTCGATCTCCTCCACGTCGATGCCGAACTTGCGCATCCACTGGTCGGTGTTGGCCACCGCCGTGTTCATGCCCATCGGCCGCCCGCCGAACCGGCCGAACGTCGACCCGTGCAGCGACCGCACCGCCGCGGACGCCGTGGCGTGCACGCCGATCTTCTCGGCCAGCTCGGCGTCGTCCGGCGCGCCCCAGGCACGCGTGTGGCGGCGGCCGATCTGGTCCAGCGCGCCGCCCGCGGCGAGCATGCCGACCAGGCCCGGCTCGGTCGGGTCCGTGCTGGCCACCAGCACCAGCGGGCTGCGGGTGGCATCCGCGGCGAGCATGGTGAAGTGCGGGAACGCCCACACCGAGTAGTAGAAGACGGTGACGTCGACGTCGGCCGCGGCGACCTTGCGGGATACCGAGGTGGCGAGCGTGTTGGTGGCGACCAGGTCGTCGCCGACCACCACGTCGTGCCCGGCGGCTTGCAGCGACCGGACCAGGGAATCCTGTTTGGACTGGATGAAATCCGCGACGCGGGCGTGGACGTGGTCACGACCGTCGGAAATGCTGACGACGCCGATGCGAGCCACAGTTCCTCCCAAGTTCACTGACAGGCGGCGTTGACTGCTGGAGAACCGGCGGCGAGGAGCACGTCGGTGGCGCCACCGGTGAACTCCCTGCGGATCGCCTGACCGGGAAAGCTCGCCGCTTGAGTTGCCGAAGAGACTAGCGAGCAATCGTTTTCTCGGACGCTATTCTGGCATGACACGGGCTGTCAAGGCAGGTAGCCCGCCATCACTCGGCTAGCGGGCACACGAGGAGGAGCCGTGGCGACCATCAGTGACGTGGCAACCCGCGCCGGGGTGTCCACTGCGACCGTTTCGCGTGCACTCAACGGCAAGAGCACCGTCGATCCGGCGCTGGCCGCGCGGGTGCTCGCGGCCGCCGCGGAGCTCGGATACCGGCCCAACGGCCCGGCCCGAAACCTGCGCAAGCAGGAGACAGCAGTGCTGGCCCTGATCATCTCCGACGTGGAGAACCCGTTCTTCACCGCGATCGCTCGCGGCGTCGAGGACGTGGCGCACGCCGCGGGCTACTCGGTGGTGCTGTGCAACTCCGACGACGAGCCGGACAAGGAGCGCGAGTACGTCGACGTCGCCCTGCAGGAACGGGTGGCCGGTGTGCTGCTGTCACCGACGGGGCGCGGCGACAGCGCCGAACTGCTGAGCCGCAACAACACGCCTGTGGTGGCGGTGGACCGACCGCTGCCGAACTCGCCCGGCGACACGGTGCTGGTCGACAGCAGGCTCGCCGCCGAGGAAGCGACCGTGCACCTGGCGGAGCAGGGCTACCGGCGGATCGGCTGCCTCACCGGCCCCAGCGGCGTGCTGACCGCGGACGACCGGCTCGCCGGCTACCGCGACGGGCTGCGCGCGGCGAAGCTGCCGGCCTCGGCGGCGCTGGTGCGGCGCTCGGCGTTCAAGGCGGCCGGGGCGAAGCAGGCGGCGCGACCGCTGCTGACCCAGGACGATCCGCCGGACGCGGTCCTCGTGGCCAACAGCATGATGGCGGTCGGCGTGCTGGAGACGTGCGCCGAACTGGGCCTGCGCCCTGGCCGGGACATCGGCGTGGTCGCCTTCGACGACACGCCGTGGGCGACGCTGCTCGACCCGCCGCTGACGGTCGTCGCCCAGCCCGCCTACGACATGGGCGCGGTCGGCGCGCAGCTGCTGCTGGACCGGATCAGCGGGGATCGCACCGACACGACCACCACCACCCTGTCGGCGCACCTCGTCACCCGGGGCAGCAGCACCCGCCCGTGACGCCAGGCGAAAGAGCGAACGGACCATTCGCCTCGACAGGAGGCGTGAATGGCCCGTTCGCTCGGTCCCGCCGGTCGGGCGGGGATCAGTCGTTGCGCTGGTGTTGGCGGACGACCTCGTCCACCACCTGCTGGATGTCCGCCGGCCGTTCGCCGTCGTCCTGGCCGGTGGTTTCCGGCGTGCCCACCTCCGGAGTCCCGGGCTCCGGAGGAGCGGTCGAAGACGGCGGCGAGCTGGTCTCCGGCGGCGATGACGGTGAAGCGGGCTGCGTCTCCGGCGGCCGGTTTGGCGCCGGCGGGGCGATCGGCAGCTGGCGGCCCGGCACGCGACCGCCGTACCAGTACGTCGTCGAGCTGTAGTCGCCCGGCTCGTCGTTGACCGGCCCGTGCTCGATGCCCGCCCGCAGACCGGTGCGGAACGGCACCGCGTCGTTGATCATGATCCGGTAGGCGCCGGTGCAGTCGAACTGGCAGCCGTCGGCGCCGATCTCGTGCGACGGATTGCCGACCTGCGGCATCGAGAACGTGGTGCCGTCCCGGAAGTACCAACCGGACTCGTAGAAGTCCTCGGTTCCGGTGCCGTGCCACGCCGGCTCCGCGGCCCCGTCGACGTAGAACCGCTCGTCGCCCTCCAGGTAGTTGCGCTGGTTCACAGCCGCGTGCGTGCCGAGGGAGTGCGGTTGGTTGTCGCGCACCGCCGCGCCCGGCGGGATCAGCCCGCGCATGGTGTGCGTGACGCCGTAGAAGGTGCCCGCGCCGCCGGTGTTCAGGAACGTCCAGTCCCTACCGGGCACGGTGTTCCCCCGCAGGTGGGTGGCGTGGAAGTACCCGGTGTTGCCGTCCACCGGCGCCGGCGCACTGGTGACCTCGGCGGTCGCGCCGGTGATCGGCACACCGCCGCCGTTGACCACCTCGACCACCGCGTTCTGCGCGAACGGCATCGGCCACCAGGACGTGTACCAGCCGTCCAGCCCCGGGTCGACCGAGGTCATCAGGCTGCGCACGTCGTACTCTCCGAGCCCGGTGCCGAAGAACTCGCCGATCGGGGCGTCCACAGTGGTCTGCCTGTCGAAGGTGATGCGGATCCGGGCGGTGGCCAGCAGCTCGTCGGAGGCCGCGACCTGGCCGGGATCGTTGGGGTAGCGGGCGATGAGCTTGGACCGGGCGAAGACCTCGTTGTCGATGCGGTAGCCGTGCGCGCTCTGCTCACCGGGGTGGTCCGGCCCGAGGTCGAGCACGTCGGTGCGCACCCACTCGCCGCCGACCTTGCTGTGCACGTCGTAGCGGAACTCGTTGACGTCCAAGGCGGACGACACGAAGCGGGTGGAGACCTGCACCTCGGACTTGCCTGCCGTCAGCTCGGCGGGCACCTCGAGGAACTCCACGCCCCACTGGCCGGGCCGGGCCGGGCCGCTGCGCCACTGGCCGACCGGCCGGCCGTCGACGAAGACGTCGGCGACCTGGTCGGCGATCTGCGCGTCGTACCGCCGGATCAGCCGGATGCCCTGGTTGTTCGGGTCCACGCGCATGGTGAACCGGCTGCCGCCGGCCTGCCCGTATGCGTAGCCGTCGTCGACCGCCTGCGGGCTGCCCACCGCCTGCGGCAGCCGTACCCGGAGCTGGGAGATCTGCTGCGGCCCGGTGAGCCGGGCGATCGTGGTCGAGGAACCCGGCGTCAGGTCGAAGTCCTTGCGGGTCGGGGTGGCGCCGGAGGCGGCGGGCTTCGGGTCGGCGACGCCGAAGCGGCGCAACCGGTCGAGCACGTCGCCGGCGGACTCGCGGGGATTGAAGGTCTTCACGCCGTCGGCGTTGGGAAACGCCCGGTAGGAGACGTGGTAGAAGTACGGGTTGTGCTGGACGGTCACCCGCATCGAATTGCGGTACGGCATCGGCACCTTGATGGCGACGCCGCCGGCGGCGTCGCCGGCGCTGGCCACCAGCGGCCACGTGAACGGCGCGCCCACCCGCCCGGCGACCACGTCGATCAACGGCGCGTTCAGGATCACCCGGCCGTCGAGTTCGATCACGATGTTGCCGGTGCCCGTGACGTCGCCCCAGGGTTCGCGGGTCGACCAGATGGACGTGATCTCGCCCGCGCCGTCGTGTTCGGCGACAACGCAACCGCGGTCGGTGATCCGCAGGCAGGAATAGGTGCCCCGGAATCCGTCGTTGTTCCCACCGGTGCGGTCGAAGCTGGAGGCTTGGAACGACTTCTCGTCCCCGCGCATCTGGGCCATCGCGCCGAGATTCCGGTACGTGTCCCAGCCGACCGGTCCCCTCGCCGGCGCCGCCGGCTGCGCATCCGCGCGGACCGAGCCGAGTCCGGCATCCGCGACCACGGCGGCCGCAGCCAGCGAAGCGATTCCGAGGTAGGCACCGAGCCGGCGGGCGCGCCGACGACCAATTCCCGGCGGCGTTGCTGAGCGATCTCTCATCGTGCTCGCCCCTCCCCGCGCGCCACTATCCACTGCGGACGGTGGCGGACGCTGTTTCCGATGGTGGTGCGCGACTGAATGGATTTTCGTCCGGCTCCGAGGTGCAAGATCACTCGCGCCTTGAGCGCAGCGTAAGAAGGAGATCTCCGCGAAGCCAACCGATATGGGCGTGTCGAAGAATCCGCGATGCGAATTCACTCGATAAGATGGTTGCCGGATCGGCAGGCTCCGACAACCACCATCCAGGTGTATTGGGATTTACACGAGAAAAGTCTTACCAACAACGGAATTGTTCAGAGAGCGCGATCATTCGCAATAGCGGTGGGGCTTGGCGTGAGCACGCAGTCGTGAGTGGTCGTGGCCGCCCCGGCGACCACGACCACCCAGCGCCGCGTGCGGATCGTCGTCGACAACGTCACCGCGATGACGCGACTGC
>NZ_JBFAKG010000045.1:0-8756 GCF_040655595.1 Saccharopolyspora sp. NPDC050389 | reverse complement strand
GCCTGACCGACTCAGGCGACATCTTCGTACCCGCCGCGTCCGCGCTCGGCGCCGCGATCATCTTCCGCGCGTGGCCGCCCCGGCGACCACGACCACTCACGACACCGGCGGGATCAGCTCTGGTTCAGCCGGGCGTAGACCTCGGCGGCGTTGTCCTTGGTGACCAGCTCGGTCTCCAGGGTCTGCGTCTTGGACACCGGCTGGCAGTCGATCAGCAGCTTCTTGGCCGCATCGACGGCTTCCGCGCCTCCGGTCGGGTACAGGTTGGTGGCCTGCAGCCGGCCGTCCTCGACCGCCTTGATGCCGCCGGACGGGATGGGCAGCCCGTCGATGCCGACGAACTTCAGGTCGTTGCGGCCCGCCGCCTGGGCCGCCAGGTACGCGCCCTCGGCCATCGGATCGTTCTGCGCGTAGACCGCCTTGATGTCGGGGTTCGCCTTGAGCAGCGCGTCCATCTTCTGCTGCCCGACCGACCGCTCCCATTCGCCGTCGGCGGTGGCCGCGATCTCGATCTGCGAGCCCTGGATGCCTTCCTTGAAGCCCTGTTCCCGCTCCGCGGCCGGGGTCGACCCGGACAGGCCCTTGATCTGCACGATCTTGCCGCCCTCCGGCAGCAGGGTGGACTTGAAGTACTCGCCCGCCTGCCGGCCGATCTGGACGTTGTCCGCGCCGATGTAGGTGGTGTAGGCGTCCCCGTCGACCTTCCGGTCCAGCACCACGACCGGAATTCCCTTGTTGTAGGCCTTCTTCACCACGTCGGTCAGCGGCGCGGCCTCGTTCGGCGAGATCATCAGCAGGTCGACCTGCTTGGTGAGGAAGTTCTCCACGTCGCTGATCTGCTTGGAGTTGTCCTTGGCCGCGTCGGAGAACTGCACCTCGAATTGCGGCACCTTCTCGGCGGCCTTGCGGATGTCGTCGTCCATCCGAACCCGGTAGGGCTCGGCGAGGTTGGCCTGGCTCATGCCGATGGTGTATTTGCCGTCCGGCCCCTTGCAGTGCTGGGTCGGATCCTGCGCCTGCACCTTTCCGGTGTTCTCACTGGTCGTTCCGCAACCGGCGGCGGCGAGCGCGGCCGCGGCGCACGTGACTGCGATCAAGGACTTCGTTGTCTTGCGCATCGTGCTTCCTCCCGGACGAGGTTTTCTAAGACGTCGGTCGCAGGCGCTGCAACGCCGCCGCCGCGACGATCACCAGGCCCTTGATCAGCAGTTGCAGGTCGGTGTTGACGCTGTTGAGGCTGAGGATGTTGTTCAGGATGCCGAGCAGCAGCGCGCCGGCGATGGTGCCGATCACCGAGCCCCTGCCACCGGCCAGGCTGGTGCCGCCGACCACCACGGCGGCGATTCCGTCGAGCTCGTAGGCGATTCCGTCGTTCGGGCTGCCCGCGTTGAGCTGGCCGGCGTGCACGATCCCGGCCAACGCGGCGCAGAACCCGGCGATGCCGAAGGCGATGATCTTGACCCGGTTCACCGGCACGCCGGAGAGCCGGGCGGCCTTCTCGTTGCCGCCGATGGCGTAGAGGTGGCGGGAATAGGCGCTGCCGCGCAGGAACAGGATCGCGACGACGGCCACCACCGCGAAGATCAGCGCCGGAATCGGCACCACACCGCCGAAGGTGCGCTCCCCGAGCAGGGAGAACAGCATCGGCGCCTGGCCGGGCCCGTCGCCGTAGGAGATCTGCACCGTCTCGCCGCCGGACCACATGCGCGCCAGGCCGCGCGCGATCTGCAGGCCCGCCAAGGTGACGATGAAGGCCTGCACGCCGAGCAACGCGACGGCGGTGCCCTGCAGCAGGCCGAAGACGATGCCCGCGAGCAGCACCAGAGCGACCGCGACCCAGACGCCGAAGCCGTCCTCGACCATCAGCACGGCCGAACCCACCGCGGCCAACCCGAGCACCGAACCGACCGACAGGTCGATGCCGCCGATCAGGATCACGAAGGTCAGCCCGATCGCGATGATCCCGATCTCGGACACCGCGCGCACGATGTTGAACAGGTTGTCGCTGGTCAGGAACAGGATCTGCCCGTCGTTGCGGGGCGAGAAGATCACCGCCGCCAGGAACACCGCGACCAGCCCGAAGAAGCTCTGGAACCGGAACAGCGTCGCCACGACGCTCGCTCGCCTCGGTGCGGCGGCCGCCGCACCGGGTTCCGCGGGCCGTTCCTCCGTCTGGTTGCTCACCGCGCTCCTCCCCCAGTGCTCTGCCGCCCGGTACCGACCACCGGTCCGTCCCCGCCGGCCGCCACGCTCTCGCCCATGGCCGCCGCCAGCAATTCCGCTTCACCGATCTCGGTGGTGTCGAACTCCGCCACGCTGCGGCCGGCGCGCAACACCACCACCCGGTGGCACACGCCGACCAGTTCCGGCAGCTCCGAGGACGCCAGCAGCACCCCGATGCCGCGCCCGGCGATCTCGCCGAGCAGCTGGTAGATCTCCGACTTCGCGCCGATGTCCACGCCGCGCGTCGGGTCGTCCAGCAGCAGCAACCGCGGTTCGGTCAGCAACATCCGGCCGAAGACGACCTTCTGCTGATTACCACCGGAAAGGGTGCCCACCGGGTCGAGGATCCGGCCGAGCTTGACCTTGAGCTGCTGCACGCTGCGCTCGGTGGCGGACATCTCTGCGCGGCGGCGCACGAGCCCGGCCACGCCGAGCCGGTCCAGCACCGAGAGGACCGTGTTGGCCAGCACGGAATGTTCGAGCACCAGCCCGGAACTCCTGCGGTCCTCCGGCACGAAGGCGATGCCCTCGCGCAACGCGCGGTGCGGACCCCTCGGCCGCACCGGGCGCCCGTCGAGGGACACCGCCCCCTCCCACGTGCCGGAGGACCCCGCCCCGAACAGCGATTCCAGCAGTTCGGTGCGACCTGAGCCGAGCAACCCGCACAGCCCGACGATCTCCCCGCGGCGCACGGTCAGATCGATGCCGTCGGGTTCCCGGCGACCCACCCGCGGCCGGCGCGGGCGGACGGCGAACCCGGACACCGACAGCAGCTCGTCGCCGACGGCGCCGCTCTCGGCGCGGAACATCGTCTGCACCGAGCGGCCCACCATCGCCTCGGCGGCCTGCTCCGCGGTCAGCTTCCGCGCGTCGAACTCCGCGACCTTGCGGCCGTTGCGCAACACGGTGGCGCGGTCGGCGACCTGGCCGATCTCGTCCATCCGGTGCGAGATGTAGACGATGCCGGTGCCGCCGCGGCGCAGCTCGGCGATCACCGCGAACAGCCGCTCGACCTCCGTGCTGGACAACGCCGACGTCGGCTCGTCCATGATCAGCACCTTCGCGTCCAGCGACAGGGCGCGGGCGATGGTCACCAGCTGCTGCTCGCCGATGCGCAGCTCGCCGACCGGCCGCAGCGGATCCAGGTCGATGCCGGTGCGCCGCAGCAGCTCCCTGGTGCGCACGGCCATCTTCCGGCGGTCCACCACGCCGAACCGGTTGCGCAGCTCGCGGCCGAGGTAGAGGTTCTCGGCGACGCTCAACCCGGGCACCAGGTCGAGCTCCTGGTGGATCATCGCGATCCCGGCGTGCTGCGCGTCGGCCGGCTTGCCGAACTGCATCGACCGGCCCTCGATCGAGATCGACCCAGCGTGATCGGCGACGTCGCCCGAGAGCACCTTCATCAGCGTGCTCTTGCCCGCGCCGTTCTCCCCCAGCAGCGCGTGCACCTCGCCGGCGCGGACCTCCAGATCCACGCCATCACACGCCAGCACACCCCCATAACGTTTGGTGATGCCGGTCATCTCGACCAGCGGTGGCGCCGTGCTCATAGCACCCCCGTCACGCCGCTCGCGAATCGTGAGAAAACGATTGCCCGGACGCTAAAATGGTCACGCTATCTGTGTCAAGGTTCACACACCCGGCCAAGTGACAGGGCATCCATTCGGCTGCACCGACATCACGTGGCGGTCACGTTGTCGGATTTGCCGGTAACCCAGCGTGCGGTAACCCGCAAGTTCCGGAAGAGGGCTCTCGGCCCGGGGTACTGGACCGTTACCGTTGGGACTCGTGACCGCGATCCGCGATAGCCAGAGCGCCCCACCCCCCAGCGACGGCGCCTCCCACTGGTCGGCGCGCTCCGCATTCGGAGCAACGGGCGTGCCGCTGTGGGGAGCCGTGCTGCTGGCTGCCGTCCCGACCGCGGTCGGAACCGTCCTCGACATCCTGATCTGGAAGCAGCCCGACATCCTGTTCAAGGCATGCTTCTTCGTCGGCTGCGTGCTGGCCGTGCTGCTGGTCAAACGCCGGAGCGTGTTCGGACCGATGGTCCAACCGCCGCTCGTGCTCACCATCGTCATGCCGCTGCTGGTGCTGATCACCGGCAACGGGGTGACCGCAGGCGCCGGCTTCACCGCCAAAGCGCTCGCCATCGCCCGACCGCTGATCAGCAGCTTCCCGATCATGGCAGGCGCCACCATCGTCTCCCTGGGCATCGGTCTGATCCGCATGTTCGTTACTCAGAAAGCCCGGTCCCGCCCCGAAATCGCGGACAGCGACGCGGCGACCAAGAAGCGCCGCCCAGTCGCGCCGCCCCGCAAGAAGCCGGCCGAAGAAGCCAAGAAGCGGCGGCCTGAAGAGCGCGAACGCACCAGGAAGCCCCGCGCCGACGACGCAGCACGCCCGCAGCGAGCCCAAGCGGAACGCGGGCGATCCCAAACCCCCGGGCGGCCGCGCAGCGGCGATGCGCCCGGCAGAGCACGAGGCGACGCGCCCGGCAGGGCGCGCGGAGCCGAACCGCGGCCGGAACGAGACGGCCGCGCGGTGCCGCCGCGGCGGGGCGCAGCCCCGCGGCAGACGCCCGGGCGGCCGCGAGCGGCGGAGCCGCCGCAGGGGGAGCCGCCCCGGCGACCCCGTCGGCCGCGGCGGGACGAGCAGTTCGGGTGAGGCGAGCGTAGAAAAAGGGGCATCCGCGTTGCACGGATGCCCCTTTTTCGTTACTCGCTCAGCGGACGCCCTTGGGCTTGTCCGGGTTGTCGTCGAGGTCCTTGCGGAGTTCTCGCGGCAGCGCGAAGCTGATCTTCTCGTTGGCCGTGGTGACCTCTTCCACCTGGCCCCAGCCGCGCTCGGCCAGGTAGTCCAGCACCTGCAGCACCAGCACGTCCGGCACCGACGCGCCGCTGGTCACGCCCACGGTGGTGACGCCGTCCAGCCAGGCTTCGTCGATCTGGCTCGCGAAGTCCACCAGGTGCGAGTCGGACGCGCCCGCCTGCAGCGCCACCTCGACCAGGCGCTTGGAGTTCGAGGAGTTCTGCGAGCCGACGACGATCACCAGGTCGCACTCCGGCGCCATCGCCTTCACCGCGTACTGCCGGTTGGAGGTCGCGTAGCAGATGTCGTCGCTCGGCGGCGCCTGCAGATCCGGGAACCGCTCCTTGAGCTGGTCCACCCGCTCCATCGTCTCGTCCACGCTGAGCGTGGTCTGCGACAGCCACACCACCTTGCTCGGGTCGCGGATCTCGACCTTGTCGACGTCCTCCGCCTTGTCGACCAGCTGCACGCGGTCCGGGGCCTCGCCCGCGGTGCCCTCGACCTCCTCGTGCCCCTCGTGGCCGATCAGCAGGATGTCGTAGTCCTCGCGGGCGAACCGGTTGACTTCCTTGTGCACCTTGGTGACCAGCGGGCACGTCGCGTCGATGGTGCGCAGGTTCCGCTGCGCGGCCTCCGCGTGCACCGCCGGGGACACGCCGTGTGCGGAGAACACCACGAGCGCGCCCTCCGGCACCTCGTCGGTCTCGTCCACGAAGATCACGCCGCGCTCGGACAGCGTGTCCACCACGTGCCGGTTGTGCACGATCTCCTTGCGCACGTAGATCGGCGCGCCGTAGGTCTCCAGGGCCTTCTCGACGGTGATCACCGCGCGGTCAACACCTGCGCAGTACCCACGCGGTTTGGCCAGCAGGACCCGCTTGGCCGGCCGGGCGTCCTGGTCAACGAGGTCAGTGGCCTCGGGCGAGGTCGTCATACCGCCAAGGGTACGGACCGGGCCCGGCGTGCTCAGAACCTGTCGCCTGACTCACTTCGCCCGGCGGCGTGGGTGGCGGCCTCCTGCGGGAATCACGGACGCCGCCTGGCGCAGGTGAGCCGAGCGGCTTCAAGGCAGAAGGTCAAAAGCCCCCAGTCGCCCGCCCGCTCCAGATCACAGTCGTGCGGCGAGGCGATGGCTTCGCGAGCCGGAGTGCGGCAGGCTGGGCGCATGTCATCGTTCCCCCTGCCGGTGCGGATCGCCGCCGGGCTCGCTGCCACCGCCGTCGAGCAGGCCCGCCAGCTGCCGGCCACCCTGCTCGGCCTGCCGGTCACCGTGGCCAGCCAGGCACTGCAGGCGTCGATGCGGATCCAGCAGCAGATCACCGAGCTGGCGATCAAGGGCGACGAGGCCCTCGCCGGCCTGCGCACCCCGGAGGAGCAGCCCGCCTGGGCGACGTTCGACGAGGACGAGCCGGCGGAGCCGGAGGTGCTGTCCGAGGACCTGTCGGTGCTGCCCGACTACGATCACCTGACGCTGCCGCAGCTGCGGGGCCGGCTTCGCTCGTTCTCCGAGGCCGAGCTGGCCGAACTGCTGGCCTACGAGCAGCGGCACGGTCAGCGGTCGGAGTTCGTCCGCATGCTCCAGAACCGCCTAGACCGCCTGCGCAACCAGTGACCCGAGAAAACCCGGGCAGTCTCGACTGAGACTGCCAGCCCCGGCCCCGCGGCCGGGAACACCGAGGAGTGACGCTGAGTTCCCCGACCAGTCCCGAGGAGCCCTGGCCGGTACGGACCGTGGCGCGGAAGATCGCCGACTGGATCAACCGGCTCGGCACGATCTGGGTGGAAGGCCAGATCACCCAGATCTCGCTGCGCCCCGGCGCGGCCACCGCGTTCCTGACGCTGCGCGACCCGTCCGCCGACGTTTCGCTGACGCTGACCTGCGCCGCAGCGATGCTGCGCAAGATGGAGCCGCCGCTGACCGACGGCAGCCGGGTCGTGGTGCACGGCAAGCCGACGTTCTTCGTCGGCCGGGGCACGCTGAGCCTGCGGGTCGACGAGATCCGCGCGGTCGGCATCGGCGAACTGCTGGCGCGCATCGAACGACTCCGCCAACTGCTGAAGGCGGAGGGCCTGTTCGACCCGGCGCGCAAGCGGCCGCTGCCGTTTCTGCCGAACCGGGTCGGGCTGATCACCGGCCGCGCCTCGGCCGCCGAGCACGACGTGCTGACCAACGCGCAGCTGCGCTGGCCCGCGGTGCAGTTCGAGGTCCGCAACGTCGCCGTGCAGGGTTCGACCGCGGTGCCGCAGATCTTGACGGCGCTGCAGGAGCTGGACCGGATGCCGGAGGTCGACGTGATCGTGCTGGCGCGCGGCGGCGGCAGCGTCGAAGACCTGCTGCCGTTCTCCGATGAGACGCTGTGCCGCGCGGTCTCCGCCTGCCGCACGCCGGTGGTCAGCGCCATCGGGCACGAACCGGACTCGCCGCTGGTGGACCACGTCGCCGACGTGCGCTGCTCGACGCCGACCGGCGCGGGCAAGCGGGTGGTGCCCGACGTCGCCGAGGAGACGCAGCGGATCCACCAGCTGCGCGACCGCGCCCGCCGCGCGCTGCACGGCTGGGTCGACCGGGAGCGCCGGCTGCTCGACGCACTGCGCAGCCGCCCGGTGCTGGCCGACCCGTTCGGGCCGCTGGAACGGCGCGCCGAACAGGTCGAGGCACTGCGCGACCGCTCCCGCCGCGCGATGACGACCGCGCTGAACACCGAACGACACGCGTTGACCGCCACCCGATCTCGCTTGACGACCTTGGGCCCGGCGGCCACGCTGGCTCGTGGATACGCAATCGTGCAGCGCGTCGAGGACGGCGTCGACGGCGTCCTCCGGTCGGTCGAGGAGGCGCCGCCGGGAACTCGTCTGCGGGTGCGGGTCGTTGACGGAGCGATCCAGGCAGTCGTACCGGACCGAGCAGGTTGAACAGGACTGAGAACGTGCACCCGAAGCAGGAACCATCGTTCCTCCCACTGACCGTTGGCGTCGCGAGGTCGGCGGCCGACGGCTCAGCGCTGCTGCGGAACCGGGCAGGCGAGGTGCGCCGCTGCGCCGAGGCGGCCGACGCCGCGGCGGCCGGCTGCTGGGCCGCGCTGCTGGGCGGCTGCCAGTCCGCCGAGCGCAAGGACCTGCCGTTGCGCCTGCGCGCGCTCGCCGAGGCCACCTCCGGGTATGTGGGGGCCGGGTGGTGGGCCGCTTCGGCGCACCGACGTAGGGTCGCGGAGGCGCAGTTGCGCATCAACGACGCGGTGCGCGAGGGAGACGGTGCCGAGTTCGCCGAGGCGTTCGTCGGCTACGACCAGGCGATCGCCACCGCGGTGGTGTCCGTGCAGAACAACGTGGAGAGTCCGACCCCGTGACGGCGAACGATCAGCAGGACGAGCACTTCGACCCGGTGGCGGAACACCCCGAGGTCGCCGAGCTCGGCTACGAGCAGGCCCGCGACCAGCTGGCCGAGGTGGTCAAGCAGCTGGAGGCCGGCGGCCTCTCGCTGGAGGACTCGCTGGCGCTGTGGGAGCGGGGCGAAGCCCTGGCGGCGGTCTGCGAACGCCACCTCGCGGGAGCCCGCGAGCGCGTCGAGCGCGCCCTGGCGGCCGTCGAGCAGGACTGACCCGAAGCACCAACCTTCCGACTCGCGGAACCCGGAGCAACGTTCCTGCAGGTACGGGGCCGTGAGTCTTTTGGGGGGGGTAAAAGACCCCAAATAAAAACAGCCCCCCCACCACCGCGGACAAAAA
>NZ_JBFAKG010000044.1:0-82246 GCF_040655595.1 Saccharopolyspora sp. NPDC050389 | reverse complement strand
AGGGAGCTCCCACGACATGACGGCGGTGATGCGGCCGTTGGTCAAGTGGGCTTGCCGGACGGCCCATCGCAGGGCATCCCGGGACGACGGTGAGCAGCTATAACGACCCAAAAGACTCACGGCCCCGTACCTGAAGTTCCATACGCACGGCGTCGAGCCCGGGAACAGGCCCTAGTGGCGGGCTCGGGATTCCTGGTAGCTGGTGCCTGCTGCGTCGGCCAGCATTCGGAGGGCTCCGATGAGGCCGTCGATCAGCTCGCCCTCCTTGAAGGACGCCACCATGCTCATCGCCGCGAGCTGGCAGCTGCGGTCCGGGATCCGCCGGTGCGCTTCCTCGCCGGTGACGATCTCGAACTTCTGCTGGCCCGGCGACACCGCGACCAGCACGCCCTCGGCCGCGTTCGAGCCGAGGTTCGAGTGCAGCGCCTCCGCCTGCTCGCGGGTGTCCTCGCCGAGGTCGCCGAGGTAGATCGCGAACTCCAGCCCGGTGCTGCGGCTGGACAGCGTCAGCGCCTCGTCGAGCCGTGAGAGCTGGCCCGGGCCGAACGGCAGCCGCGGACGGTCCGGTTCGACGTGGCGCGCGACGGACAGCCGACCGGTGGCCATCATCGCCTCGCCGACGCCGAGCTCACCAGCCTCCACGGCGGATCGCTCGGCGATCTCACCAGTTGCCACGTGCGCCTCCCCGAGCGGTGCTCGGCCGCGCATCTGCCGGCGCGGCCTCCGAATCCACGTCTGCCACCGGTACGGCGGTGTTCACACCCGCCGGGTTGGCCACCCAGTACACCGGCGCGAAATCCCACTCCTGCCCCGCGCGGTAACGCGGACGGGTGAGCCTGGGCCACATCGCGATGAGCACGATCAGGCCGTACAGGGCCGCTGGGATCACCGCCAGGTAGAGAACAGTCTCCGCCACAGTCACGCGAGTACGGTATCCGATGAGCCCCGCTTCGTGCGCCCGACCTGTGCGGCGCATGATCGGCATCAGTAACCGTCGCCGAGCCCCGACCCGAACACGTTCGAGTGATACGGCGGTCGGCGCGAGCGCCCTGAGTGCGGTTCCCGCTGGTGGAGACCGAATCAGGAGACGCCAGGAACTACGTACGGTTACTAGTCAAGGGTGTTATGCATCACTTAAAGTAACTCGTTCAGAGTAACCATTGCCCCCGAATGGGGTCCAACCAGACGGTTGCAATGCGCGGCGACTTGGCGGCTTGTTCCTGAGGGTTCCTGCTCCTAGTTTTTCACCTGTATGGGTCTTGCATATTTGATCACATGCGTTCAAAGCGTCTTTTGAATGCGGGAGGCACACTATGTCGATCATCGAAACCGCCACTCAGAGCAGCGCCATCACCCTTCCGACGATTAACCGACCACTGCTCGAACACGGCGTCCGGATCAGCGGCCGAGACCGCGGCGTGCGGATCAGCGGGCAGGGTGGCGTGCGGATTTCCAGCGGGGTGCGGATCAGTCGCGGCGTTCGGATCAGCGGACAGCAGGGCGTGCGGATCAGTGGTCGACAGGGCGTCCGGATCAGCGGGCGGCACGGAGTTCGGATCAGCGGCCAATACGGCGTTCGGATCAGCGGACAGCAGCACGGAGTGCGAATCAGCGGCCGGCAAGGCGTGCGCATCAGCGCATACCGTCAGGGCGTGCGGATCAGCGGCCAGCACGGAGTTCGGATCAGCGGGCAGCAGCAGGGCGTGCGCATCAGCGGACAGCACGGAGTTCGGATCAGCGGGCAGCAGCAGGGCGTGCGCATCAGCGGACAGCACGGAGTTCGGATCAGCGGGCAGCAGCAGGGCGTGCGCATCAGCGGACAGCACGGAGTTCGGATCAGCGGGCAGCAGGGCGTGCGGATCAGCTGATCAGGCGTGCCGCAGCGGAGCCACCCGCCGTCGCACGGCACCGCCGCTCGACGGCCGGTCGAACCGGCACGTCAGGCCGCGGGCTCACCGAGGTACGGCAACCACAACGGGTCCGTTTCGGACAGCCCCGCCAGCAGCCGCCAATGCCGCCCGCGCGGCGCGTGCGGCGCCACCGGCAGGCGCCAGCCCAGCTCGGCCAGCGTCTTGTCCGCCTTGCGGTGGTTGCACTTGGTGCAGCAGGCGACGCAGTTCTCCCAAGCATGCGGCCCGCCGCGACTGCGCGGCACGACATGATCTATCGTTTCGGCGCGAGCACCGCAGTACACGCACCGGTAGTTGTCCCGCAGCATCAGCGCGGCACGGGTCAACGGCACCCGGCCGCGGTACGGCACTCGCACGAAGTTGCTCAGCCTGATCACGGACGGGACTTCGACGCTGTCGGTGGCGGAGTGCAGCACCATGCCGGCGGAGTCACCGTGCACGACCTCGGCCTTGCCGCAGACGAGCAGCACGATCGCTCGGCGCAGCGGGAGCGCGGTGAGCGGTTCGAAGGTGGTGTTGAGCAACAGCACCCGGCGTTTTCGCCAGGACGGTGCGTGACCGGGAGGCCGGTCGGCCTGCGGCGGCGACGTGCCGACGCGGCTCGGCGGGCACAGCGAGGCCCGCGACGCGAGGCCGGTGGCCTTCAGCGCCGGTTGTCGGGTCGGTTGTCGGTCGGGCACGCGACCACCTCCACCGGTGTCGGGCATAGTCGAACATAGAACCCCGCCCGAACGCACGTGTGATTCGACACTCGGCTTCGAGTGATCGTCTAACGCACCTCAATCATTCCCGATCATGCGCCCGCAGAACAACAATGATCATTCCTGGTGATTCGATCGGTGATTCCCGAGAATGATCACGTCAAGATCAACGAACGGTCCCCGGATGCACGTATCGTCGCTGCCGTGACCGACGTGCAAGCAGCGCAGCTGTCCTACCCCGGCGCCGACCGCGACGAAATCGTCGAAGACCTGCACGGCCACCAGGTGGCCGACCCGTACCGGTGGTTGGAAGACCCGGCCGAGCCGCGCACCGAGGCGTGGTCCGCGGCGCAGGACGAGATCGCCCGGAACTGGCTGGACGCGTTGCCCGGCCGGGACGCGATCGCGGAGCGGATGCGGTCGCTGCTCTCGTCCGGTTCCGTCTCGGCCCCGGCGTGGCGCGCTGGCCGGGCGTTCTTCACCCGCCGGGAGCCCGGGCAGGAGTTCCCGGTGCTGTACGTGCGCGAGCCCGACGGCGCCGAGCGGGTGCTACTGGACGTCACCGAGCTGGACCCGTCCGGGCTGACCACGCTGGACAGCTGGAGCCCGAGCCTGGAGGGCGACCGGCTGGCCTACCAGATCTCCGTCGGCGGCGACGAGGAGTCGCTGCTGCACGTGCTGGACGTCGCCACCGGCGACCTCGTCGAGGGCCCGATCGACCGGTGCCGCTACTCGACGATCTCGTGGCTGCCCGGCGGCGAGGAGTACTTCTACATCCGGCGCCTGGCGCCGGAGCTGGTGCCCGACGGCGAGGAGCAGTTCCACCGCCGGGTTTGGCGGCACCGGGTCGGCGCCGACCCGGACCAGGACCTGCTGGTGCACGGCGAGGGCCTGGACCACACCTTCTACTACGGCACCCGGGTGTCGCGGGACGGCCGCTGGCTGGTCATCGAGGGCAGCCCGGGCACCGCGCGGCGGGATTCGGTGTGGATCGCCGACCTCGCGGCGAGCGATGTCCCCGAGCTCCGGCAGATCGTGGACACCTCCGACGGATACCGCGTCGGCGCCTGGGTGGAGCGCGACGGCCGGCTGTACGTGATGACGACGCTGGACGCCCCGCGCTGGCGGCTGTGCGTGGCCGACCCGGCCCGGCCGGAGCCGGCGAACTGGACGGAGCTGATCGCCGAGGAGCCCGACTCGGTGCTCGAGGCGGTGCGCTGGTTCGACACCGGCGACGGCGATCCGCAGCTGGTGGTGCTCCGCACCCGGCACGCGGTTTCCGAGGTGACGCTGCACGATCCCGCCAGCGGGCGGCAGACCGCCGAGGTCCCGCTGCCGAGCACCGGCCAGGTCACCGCACTGACCACTGTGGACGAGTCGACCGACGGCGACCGGGACCGGCTGTGGATCGGCTGGACCGACTTCGCCACCCCGCCCTGCGTGCACGCCTACTCCCGGAGCACCGGCGCGACCGAGCTGGACCAGCAGGCGCCGGGCACCGTCGAGCTGCCCGCGGTGCACACCCAGCAGGTCACCTACCGCTCGCTGGACGGCACCCCGGTGCGGATGTTCCTGCTGAGCCCGAGCGCCGAGCCGGACCGCCCGCGGCCGGTGTTCATGACCGGCTACGGCGGCTTCTCGCTGTCCCGCGAGCCCGGCTACACGCCGTCCGCGCTGGCATGGGTCGCCGCCGGCGGCGTCTGGGCGCTGCCGTCGCTGCGCGGTGGCGGCGAGGAAGGCGAGGAATGGCATGTCGCGGGCATGCGCGAGCAGAAGCAGCACACCTTCGACGACTTCCACGCGGCGGCGCAGCACCTGATCGACGAGGGCTGGACGACCTCCGAGCAGCTGGCGATCTCCGGCGGTTCCAACGGCGGCCTGCTGGTCGGGGCGGCCCTGGCGCAGCGCCCGGACCTCTACCGGGCGGTGGTGTGCTCGGCGCCGCTGCTGGACATGGTCCGCTACGAGCAGTTCCTGCTGGGCCGCACCTGGAACGACGAGTACGGCACCGCCGACGACCCGGAGGAGCTGGGCTGGCTGCTGTCCTACTCGCCGTACCACAACGTGGCCGACCAGACCGACTACCCGTCGGTGCTGTTCACCGTCTTCGAATCGGACTCCCGGGTCGACCCGAACCACGCCCGCAAGATGTGCGCGGCGCTGCAGCACGCCACCAGTTCCGCCCCGGCGAAGCGACCGATCCTGCTGCGCCGGGAGACCGAGGTCGGCCATGCCGCGCGTTCGGTGTCCCGTACCGTGGGGCTGGCGACCGACCAGCTCGCCTTCCTCGCGGAGGCCACCGGACTCGCCCTGGACTGAGCCCGAACTCGGTCCCGGCGGTCAGCTGTTCGAGTCTCGTGCGCAGCGGGGTGCGCACGATGCTCGAGTTGGCCGGTTGCCCACCCGGTGATGTCGCCCCAAAGCACCGGCACCCCCGTGCCGGCTACCACCGCGGGCCCTGAACGACAGCATGGAGAACCCCCGACCCATGGATCTGCCGCTTATGACCCAACCGAACTGTGCGCAGGACTCGTTCTGGTGCCAGACGATCTCCGATTGGACCGGCAACCAGTGGCTGGCGTCCTACGCCGACCTGCTCATCGCCAAACCGCTGAACATCCTGCTCATCCTGATCGTCGCATTCATCGTGCGATGGCTGGTGCACCGCACCATCAACCGCCTCACGCAGGGCAACGGCAAGCCCCCGAAGCTGCTGACCCCGCTGCGGGAACGCCGGGCGGACACGCTGACCGCCGAGCTGCTGTCGGAGCGGCGCCTCCAGCGGGCGCGCACGATCGGCTCGGTGCTCAAATCGATTGCCTCGCTGGTGATCTACGGCCTAGCCGTGATCTACGTGCTGCAGGTGCTGAGCATCCAGATCGCGCCGGTTCTGGCCTCCGCCGGTGTGCTCGGTGTGGCCGTCGCCTTCGGCGCGCAGAACCTCGTCCGGGACTTCCTGTCCGGCATGTTCATGCTGGTCGAGGACCAGTACGGCGTCGGTGACGTGGTCGATCTCGGCGAGGCCAGCGGCAACGTCGAGGCGGTGGGTCTGCGGGTCACCACGCTGCGCGACATCAACGGCACCGTCTGGTACGTCCGCAACGGCGAGATCCTGCGGGTCGGCAACTCCAGCCAGGGCTTCGCCGTGGCCGTGGTGGACTTCCCCATCTCGCACACCAGCGATGTGCAGAAGGCCATCGAGGTGGCCGCGAAGGTGGCCACCGAGGCGACGTCGCGGGAGCCGCTGTCCAAGGACGTGCTGAACCCGCCGGAGATGCTCGGCGTGGACCAGATCACCTCGGACACCATCACCCTGCGGCTGACCACCAAGGTCCGGCCGGGCCGGCAGTGGTCGGTGCAGCGGCGGCTGCGCGCGGAGATCAAGCGCGCCTACGACGAACAGGACATCGAGCCGCCGTACCCGTACGGCCGCCCGCTGCCGCCCACCTCCCCGGTGGCCTAGCCGCAACCGCCGGCCCACGGGGTCGTGAGTACTTTGAGCCGCGACCACGACCCCGTGGCCAGGGTGTGAGGCGTTCGGCCGCCGGGCCGCCCAAAATCGAACCCGCCCCTGAGAGGATGGAGCCGTGACTTCCGTGGAGACCTTCTACCAGCAGGTCGGCGGCGAGACGACCTTCCACCGGATCGTGGCGCGGTTCTACGAGGAGGTGGCCAAGGACGAGCTGCTGCGGCCGCTCTACCCGGAGGAGGACCTCGGGCCCGCCGAGGAGCGGCTGCGGCTGTTCCTGATCCAGTACTGGGGCGGCCCGCACACCTACTCCGACCGGCGCGGCCACCCGCGGCTGCGGATGCGCCACGCGCCGTTCAAGATCGGCCCGGCGGAGCGGGACGCGTGGCTGCGCTGCATGCAGATCGCGGTCGACGAGGTCCATCTCCGGCCGGAGCACCGCGACCAGCTGTGGCAGTACATGGAAATGGCCGCCAACAGCATGATCAATTCGTGGTTCTGAGCAGAAGGACCTGGTGATGCGGCGGGCAGACGCGCAGGCGGACCACGGCGAACAGCCGTGGTGGTGGGAAGCGGTGTGCTACCAGGTCGACGTCGGCTCGTTCGCCGACGGCGACGGTGACGGGATTGGCGACCTCGCCGGTTTGACCGGCCGGCTCGGCTACCTGGAGCTGCTCGGGGTCGACGCGGTCGTGCTGGCCGGCACCGCCGGGCTGGATCCGGCGGCGGGGCCGTTCGCCGAGTTGCTGGGCGAGGCGCACGACTCCGGGATGCGGGTGATGCTCTCGCTCGACGTGGATCCCGCGCGCAGCGACCCGGGATCGGTGTTGTGGCCCTGGCTGGAGCACGGTGCCGATGGTTTCCACCTGGCACCGCGCCCCGATCCGGCCGATGCCATCGGCGCCGCGCTGGCCGGTCACCCGGATCGCGTGGTGATCGGCAGCGGCCCGGGCGACTGGCACCTGTCGTTCAACCTCGACCTGGCCGTCGCCGGTTTCGACGCCGAGCAGGTCCGCAAGGCGATCACGGACGCGCTCGCCGCCACCGGGCCGCGCCCCGCGTGGGCGATGGCCAGCCGCGACACCGAGCAGAGCCGGGACGACGCGGCGCTGACCCCGGTGCGCGCGATGGCGTTGGTGCAGTTGGCGCTGCCCGGCGCGGTCTGCCTGCGGCACGGCGAGGAGCTCGGCCTGCCTGGGACGCAGCGCGTCCGGATGCCGTGGGAGGGCGATCGGCCGCCGTTCGGTTTCTCCGCCGCCGACGCCGACTGGTCGTCGATCCCGGCGGAATGGGTGTCGTTCACCGCGGAGGCGCAGCTGGAGGACGAGGCGTCCACGCTGTCGCTGTACCGGCACGCGCTGGAGACCCGGAGCACGCACCCGGCGTTCGCGGGCGACGATGTCGAGTGGTTCGGCGCGCCAGCGGGATGCTTCGCGTTCCGGCGCACCGGCACCAGCCTGATCTGCGCGTTGAACACCTCGCCGGATCCGGTGCCGCTGCCGCCGGGCGAGGTGCTGCTGTCCTCGCGGCCGGTGGGATCCGGAGGTTTGCCGCCGGGCACCGCGGCTTGGCTGGTGTGAGTCTGGCCTCCAAAGGCGACCGGGCGCGAGTGGGCCGGAACGGGTGGCGGTAAATTTTGGTAAAACCACCCCGCTGACACCCACTGGATGCTATGACTGCCGCTGCGCCCGCGCTGAGCTTTCCTCGGACGGAACGCACCCGTCGGCTGGTCGGCATCGACATCGCCCGGTTCTTCGCGGTGTTCGGCATGTTCTGCATCCACTTCGGCGTGCCGTTCGCGCACGGTGACGTGGAGGTGTGGATCGCGCAGTTCTCCAGCGGCCGGTCGACCGCACTGTTCACCCTGCTGGCCGGGGTGTCGCTGGCGATGATGACCGGGCGCCGCGAGCCGCCGACCGGCGACGCGCTGCGGCAGGCCCACATCCGGATCGCGGTGCGCGCGCTGCTGTTGCTGGTGGTCGGCATCGCGCTGGCGAAGGCGACCGAAGCGACGGGCTTCCTGCTCACCGTGATCATCCCGTTCTACGGGCTGTACTTCCTGCTGGCGGTGCCGTTCATCCGGTTGCGGGCGCGCGGGTTGCTGATCGCCGCGGCGGTCTCGGCAGCGGTCGGCCCGCAGCTGTCGTTCGTGCTGCGGACCTGGATGGCCGGGGACACGCCGATGCGCGCGATCGCCGACGCGATCAACCTGGTCGACCCGGGGCATCTGATCGCCGACGCCGGGCTGTTCAACCTGCTGCTGCTCGGCTTCTACCCGGCCGCGTCGTACCTGCCGCTGGTGCTGGCGGGCATGGCCGTCGGGAGGCTGGACCTGCAGTCGACCAAGGTGCGGTGCTGGCTCGCCGCGGCCGGGCTGGCGGTGACGACCGTCGGCTACCAGGTGTCGAACTGGCTGGTGGAGACCGTCGGCGGGCTGCCGCAGGGGCAGATCGAGGGCACCGTCCCGATCGAGCACCCGGAGTGGCTGTTGGCCGCCGCCGCGCACAGCGGCTCGACGTTCGAGCTGCTCGACTCCGGCGGCATCGCGCTGGTGTTCGTCGCGGTGTGCCTGGAGCTGGCCGATCGGGCGGGGCGGCTGCTGAAGCCGCTGGCCGCGGCCGGTTCGATGGCGTTGACGCTGTACGCGATCCACGCGCTGGTGCTGGCCTGGCAGATCGTCGTCGGCGGCTGGCCGCTCAGCGGCGTGCCGGACACCCTGGCGCAGCTGGCCAGCATGGGCCCGGCGCTGCCCACGGACGTCCCGAACATGCCGGCGTTCCCGCGCGACGGCCACCACCCGGACGGCTTGGTGGCGTTCGTGAACACCTACATGCCCGAGGTGTTCCTGATCTTCTCGATCGCCTTCCCGTTGATCTGGCGGCGGTTCTTCCGCCGCGGGCCGCTGGAGGCGGCCGTCAGCGAGAGCGTCCGGCGCATCACCGATCACCTGTTCCGGCGGCGTTGAGCACCGGAGGGACTTTCGCCTCTTAACAGCCGCGCGGCGCGCATCGTTGCGTGGACGGATGGCGTCGCTCATCCGGAGGTGATCTTGAATGAATTTCCGGCACCGGGCCGACAACGCATCGGACGCGGTCGGAATCCCACCCGCACTCGGCAAGGCCATGGCGAACTACCGGAGCCTGCTCGACGAGCTGGAGGCGGGCAGCATCGACGATGCGACCTTCCGCCGCCGCGCGCTGGGCGTCGGGCTGATCGTGCGCGAGCACGACGCCTGGATCCTGGACCTCTCGACCGAGCGGTGGTGGCGCTACGACGGTGTCGCGCTGTCGAGCATCCGGTTCGGGGAAGTCGAGGGCTGAGCCATGTCCACGCCGACTGATCCGGCGATCCTCCGGGAACGCCTCGACCACCTGGCCGGCCTGGTCCGCAACGCGGCCGACCCGTTTCCGGCCGGGATGGCCGGGCCCCTGTCGGCCAGCCCGCTGCCGGTGGCGGCGCTGCAGGACCACCTGGGGAACGCGACGACGTGGCTCGGCCGGGTCTGGGCCGGGTTCGCGCGCGACGGCGTGGCGGTGCGGCGATGGCTGGTGAGCGAACCGCTGGAATCGCCCGTCCCGAACGAGGAACTGCGGCCCCTGCCGTTGCGGAAGCAGTTCCGCCTCTCGCTGGCGACGGCGGCGTTCGGGGCCGCCGTGGCGGCGGCCAGCTACACGCTGACCGCGCCGTTCCCGGATCCGTTCCTCGGCCTGATCCCGCCGGGCCTGCTCGACCGGCTTCCGCCGTTCGCTGAGAACACCGCGCCGGAAACACCCCAGTACTCGCCCGACGCGGCGTCTCCGGAACTGCCGCTGGTCGGGCAGGTTCCGGGCACTCTCCCGCCGCCCGCTTCTCCTCCACCTCCCGGTGATCACCAGCCGCCCGTTGCGCCGCTTGCATCGGGCACGCCTGGCACACCGGGCAGGCCGGGTATCGGCACACCGGGTTTCAGCCCCGGCACCCAGGGCGCGAGCGGATCGGACGAGACCGTCCAGCTTCCGGCGCAAGCCCCGGGAGCGACCGAGGACACCACTCAGCACCAGGTTCCGCCGGCGAAGCCGGTGGCTCCGGAGCCCGTCGCGCCTGCGCCGATCACCGAAACCACCACGGTGCCGACCACTCCGACGCACCCGACGACCACCGATCCGCCGACATCGACCACGACGACGCAGGAGCCGACGACGGAACCGACGACGACGCAAACCCAGCCGACCACGACCGAACCCACCACCACGACGACGACCGGCCCCACCAGCCCGCCGACGGACACCACGGAGCCCGGAACGTCCTTGGAACCACCCGGCGACTAGATCGTGAAACTTTCTCAGGTAATGAGAAGTTCCGGCCCAAACCTTGCCACCGAGCACTGTGATCGTCTTCACTTCCTACTCATTGGTAGGCGAATAGTGGAGGCGCGCAGATGGGCCGGTCCGGGCTTGCACGCAGAGCTGGTGTGATCGCGTTGTCGGCATTGACGGGCCTGTCGCTCGGCGCCGCGCAGGCGACCGCCGAGCCCGAATACCAGCACTACGTGGCCCTCGGCGACTCCTTCACCTCCGCCCCGCTCGTCCCGTGGATGCGCCTCGATCCACTGCTGTGCGGGCGCTCGACGAACAACTACCCGGCGCTGCTGGCCCGCGAGATCGAGCCGGCCGAGTTCACCGACGTCAGCTGCGGCGGCGCCGACACCACGGACATGCTCCAGGCCCAGGCCTGGTACACCGGACCGCAGTTCGACGCCCTCGACGAGGACACGGACCTCGTCACGCTGGGCATCGGCGGCAACGACCTGAGCGTCTTCGGCGACACCATCGCGACCTGCACGAGCCTGCGCGTCACGGACCCGACGGGATCGCCGTGCCGAGACCACTTCGCCGACGACGACGGCGACGACCTGCTTCGCCGCATCGAGATCACCGAGCACCGGGTCGCCGACGTCGTCGAAGGCGTCCAGGAGCGCTCGCCGGACGCGGAGATCCTGGTCATCGGCTATCCGCGCATCGTGCCGGAGACGGGATACTGCCCGGACGTCCTCCCGCTCGCCGACGGCGACTACCGCTACGCCGACGAGATCCAGCAGGCGCTCAACGCCGCGATCGCGGACGCGGCCGAGCGCACCGGTGCCACGTTCGTCGACACCTACGGGCCGTCGCTGGGCCATGACGCCTGCGCCACGGGCGGGGCGGCCTGGATCAACGGCCAGCAGCTGCGGCCGGACGCGGCCCCGTACCACCCGTTCGCCTCGGCGATGGCCGCCGAAGCCAGCATCATCGCGAAAGTCCTAAATGGACAAGAGCCCGACGTCGCGGAAGCCGAACGAGCCGCGGCCCGAGCCGCTGAAGAGGCCCAACGCCAAGCGGAACAGGCCAGCCCGCAGGAGAAAGCGGCCCGGACCGAGGTCGCCGAGCACCTGGCCACCGTGGAGCGCTGAAGCGCCTGCGAGGTGTCGTGAGTACTTTGTGTCGCTATAGCAACCCAAAGTACTCACGAGCCTTGACCAGCAGAAACAGCACAGATCAGAGGTGGTACCGACCGGACTTCGCAGCGGCGATAAAGCTCCCCCACAGTGCAGCCGACACGATCAAGGCACCTCCGGCCCGATCCTTCGTGTCCCACACCCCAGTGCGCTCTACACCCACTGCAACCTCAACGCAGTTGCCGTTACCACCTCTCAGCACAAGTCCAGTTCTTGCCGCACGGAATCGGCTTCGGCATCACCGAGTTCCTCGAAGATCGTGAGCGCTTGTTCCCAGTTAGCACGGCCCTGCTCGCGGTCTCCAGCAGCGAACAGGGCGTTGCCCAAGCCTCTGAAGCTCAGACCTTCGCCTCTCCGATACCCGATTTCCCGGCGGATCCGGAGGGCCTCTCGATGCATAATCACTGCCGTGGACGGCTCGCCCGAAGCGAGGTGCAGCTCACCGAGCTCGTTCAATATGTACGACTCCCCGTACACTTCGCCGACTTCTCGGTAGAGGGTCAACGCATCGTTGAAGTGCGAACAGGCCTTCTCGTACTCGCGTAGGCCCATGTACGCCACGCCAAGGCACCCGTGTCCGTAACCTCGACCGTTGGGATCTCCTACCCCTACCTGCAGCTCGAGGCCTCGTTGGGCCATCTCCAGCGCTACGTCATGCCGGTCGAGCCGACTACTCGATTCGCTGCCGATCAAAAGGGACATGGCAGCGTCGTAGCGGTCATCGGCCTGCTCGAAGAGCTCACGTGCCAGCCCGCCGTAGTACACCACCTTCTCGTGCTGCTTCGCCTCGAAGTAAGCGACGGCGAGGCCGTGCAGCAGCTGCGCCTCAGCCCGCCGGTCTCCAAGCTCGCGCACGGCTTCGAGCGCCATTTCGAAGTTCCTGATCCACTCGGCCAAATACCCACGAAGCCGGAAGAAGTAGAACATCGTGAATGCCAAGCTCCACGCGTGAGTCCGGAACCCTCGCCGATGTGCCTGTCCGATGCAGGCAGTCAAATTCGCGTACTCGTCATCCCACCAGTCGAGCATTCGATCTTCATCGTCGAAGGTGCTTCCCACCACTTCCGACGGTGGTAGTACCAGCGCGAACTTGCGCGAGTGGCCGACCAGGAAACGGTCGATCGAGTGGCTCGTACGAAGATAGTGGTCAAGCAACCGACGGATGGCGGCGTCGCGGTCCGGAGCAGCTTCGTCCGTGGCTGCGCGCTCAGCGGCATAGGCGCGGAGCAAGTCGTGGAACCGGTAGCGGCCTGGTTCATGCTGGTCGAGGAGACTGGCTTGCGACAGTTCAGCAAGCAAGGCACGAGTTTCACGCTGCGAGCGTCCAGCCAGATCCGCCGCGGCCCGGAGGCCGATATCCGGCCCTGTCGGCAAGCCGAGCAGCCGGAACAGACGTGCCGCCTCGGGTGTGAGCGAGCGGTAGGACCAGGAGAAAACCGAGCGCAAGCCGGTTTCCCCGCCCGCATCCAGGGCGTCGAGTCGATCTCGCTCGTCCTGCAGCTGCGAAACCACTTCGGTCAGTGGGAAGTCCGGGTTCTCGACTGCTCTGGCCGCAGCGATCCCGAGGGCGAGCGGGAGCCCGGCGCAGTGCCGGATGAGATCCCGCACGGCCTCTTGCTCTGCCGCCACCCGCTGATCGCCGAGGTAGGAAGCCAGCATCAGCTCTGCCTCGTCCGCTGTTAGGACGTCCAGGGAAACACGAGTCGCGCCTTCCCGAACGACCAACTCATGCAGCCGGTTCCGGCTGGTGACCAGCACCAAGCAGCTCGGGCTGCCGGGAAGCAGGGGCCGGACCTGCTCGGCTGTGCGAGCGTTGTCGAGCAGGACAAGCATCTGCTTTCCGTGCACCAGGCTGCGGAACAACCCCGCACGAGCTTCCAAACCCTGAGGCATTCGCTCTGTTGGAACCCCCAAAGCGATCAGGAAAGAGCCCAGGGCGTCGGTGGATTCCACCGGCTCGGCGACCGAGTCAAAGCCCCGCAGGTTGACGTAGAGTTCGCCGTCCGGGAACCGATCCCTCATACGGTGCGCCCAGTGCACGGCCAGCGTCGACTTGCCGACTCCTGCAACCCCATCAACCGTCGAGATCAGTACGAAACCATTGCTGGTCGCGCCGCCTAGCAGCGTCGTGAGCGCGTCTTGTTCCACCGCGCGATTTACGAAGTGACGGGCCGCTACCGGTAATTGCCGAGGGACCAGCTTTTCCTCAAGCACATGGTGGAAGTGCACGTCGCCGTGAATCTGACCGGCTTGCACACTGTGCCCACCGATCTGGGCAGCCGACTTGTTGTGCACTCTGTCGCCCACGGTCACCAATCCCCCCAGATCGTTGATCAACTCAGCCAGAGTGGCAGATTCCGCGCCAAGCCCGCTACCGCCGATAGGCATGGCGTCATCACGGTTGCTGCAGGCGCAGCGGAGGCCGTTGCACTGATCCAGCGCGCCCCAGCTAAGCCAGCCACCGACATAGCCTTCCCTCTCCCGATCAGTCATGCACCAGTGACTCGATGAACCTCACCGATTCAGCAGGTGACAACGCGACTTCCCGCAGGTTCTCGGCTGCCATGCTATATCCACGCATCCGCTCTTGATCATGAATGTAGACGGCATCGTCCTGGAGCTCGACGTACCCGACGGAGTGCGCGTGCTCGAAGCCGAGGATCGCGAAGGCTCCGGTAAATCCACTATGGATGCCATCTTCCGGGCGCAGAACCTGCAGTTCGACATTCGGCAAGGCCGCCAATCGAATCAGGTGCTGGTACTGGTCCCGCAGAACTCCCGGATCACCGACACCCAGCCGAAGCGCCGCTTCTCCGACGACGACACCAAGCTCCAGCGGATCCGCATCGGTCAGAACTGTCGCCCTGGCCTGCCGGAACGCCACGAACCGGTCGACGTGATCTGGCCTCACCCTCGGCGTGGCCGACGTAACGGCGCGCGCGTATGCCTCCGTCTGGAGCAATCCCGGCACGAACACCGGCTCATAAAGAAATTCCCACGCAGCCTGACCTTCCAGCCCCACAAATGACTGGAACCAGGTTGCCGCGACATCGCTCCAGGACGACCACCATGCACGCTGATCAGCCCGCTCAGCCAACTGCGAAAGCCTTTGCACGACATCATCCGGCACGCCGTAGTACTTCAGCAAGGCCGCCACTTCGTCGGGCTGTTGACGATTTCGCCCGCTCTCCAAGTGGTTGATCTTCCCCGTCGAAATCAGCACCGACGAGTTGCAGCGGATCGCGCCGGAGATCGCCTGGATACGCGAGGACACCTGCATGGCGTGCTCGCTGGTCCTCGCATCCCGCAAGTAGCGCTCAGACGCAACCGGATTCGACAGCGAAAGGATCCACCTTGTCCTGGCTCCAGCTCGCAACGCTCTTGCTGATCAACGTCCTCATCTTCGGCATGGTGTTCTCGCGCTTACCCCGGGCGCGGCACAGCGGCGGCAGCGAGGGTGACTACACCGTCTGGCACTTGATCGCCCAGGTCGAGGCGGAACGCCAATCAGCGCTTGAAGAATCCGGCACCGGGCGACATCGTCTGCGTGAGCCGACCTAGCTCCGCCACTCCCGAAGCCGGACCGGTGCAGTACCTCCCCGACCTCCGCACCGGTCCACCAGTGGCCGGGCGCACCTCCCCCGCCCCGCGCCCGGCCACAGGCGGGGGCACCCGTGACCAACGAACCCGTCACGGGTGCTCCTCGCCTCGTCAGCTGGGGCTTGCCGCGCTTCCAGTCGAGGCCATCTTGGTGCGGTGACGCGACGTCGATCAGCCGCGTGCCGCGGGCGTGCACCCGTTCCGTCAGCCCTGTTCGACCGCCGTCAGCAGTTCTACGCGGCCGGGCTCAGCAGCCGCACCATCGCGACCTTGCTGCCCTGCATGAACACCGGCCGCACCACCACGGCGCAACGCCGCATGCTCCGCACCGAACGCGACCGGCTCGCGACCCGGGTCGACGAGATGACCCACGCGCTGCACCGGCTCGATGAGCTCATCACCGCCGCCGATCACCGCGGCGGCTGATCACTGGGCGATCGTGAGGACGAGCGAGGCGACGGCCAAGGCGAGGAAGGCTCCAGGGCCCGCGATGGTGTAGATCTCCCGGGCGCGCACGTGGGCGACGACCGCGCCCACGAAGAACGCCACAAGCCCGATCGCGGCCGCCACGCCGATGGCCTGGAATCCGAGCAGGCCAAGGAGGAGTCCGGCCGCGCCGGCGGCCTTGAGCGTTCCCAGCATCGGCAGCCACGATTGCGGGACGTCGACCTTGGCCGAGTTGGCGAGGACGAAGTTCGCCCTCGCCAGGTCGGCGATGGCGATACCGGCATTCGCCGCGATCGTGACGGCCGTGACGACGATGTACGTGATGAACATGGCTTCTCCGAACGCGCTAGTCGGTGATGCGCAGCAGGGCGAGGCGAGTGGGATCCGCGATGACGTCGTAGTGGACGATGCGCTGGTCCGCGATGTGGAAGAGCAACGCGATGCGCGGGCCTCGATCGGCCATGACCGCGATTCCGGGCCGCCCGTTGATCGACACCACGCGCGCTTGCCGGGCGTTGGCCCGCAACGCCCGCGTCTCGTCGACGACGGTTCGCGCGCCTCGCACTCGCAGCGCCGCGCCGGGCGGAAGTGCTTGCGGATCGGCCGTTCTCGTCACCTCGGGGTGCAGGACCTCGATGAGGCCGTCGATATCGCCCTGCTGGGCCGCCTTCAGGAAGGCATCCACCACGTGCCGCGCGGTGCCGGGATCGGTGTCCGCCGCCCCCGCCGGCCCGCGCACCCGCGCCCGCGCGCGGCTGGCCAGCTTCTTGGCCGATCCGGGTGTCGTGCCCAGCACGTGCGCGACCTCGTCGAACGGCGTGCCGAACACGTCGTGCAGAATCAGCGCGACCCGTTGCGGCGGCGTCAGCTGGTCGAGCAAGATCGCGATGGCCTCGGTCAGATCTCCGGCGAGGAGCGCCACCTCCTCCGGGCCTTCGACGTCGTCCACCGGTTCGGGCATGTCGGCCGGCTCCTGCGGAACTTCGCGCGACCGGCGCATGAGATCCAGGCACAGCCGGGTCACGACGGTGGTCAACCAGGCGGGCAGGTTCTCGACGCCGCCGACATCGGCGCGCAGGTACCTGATCCACGCTTCCTGCACGACGTCCTGGGCATCGGCATCCGACCCGAGGAGGCGGAACGCCACCGCGAGCAGATGCGGTCGCTCGCGGCGGAACGCCTCGTCGCGGTCCGCGCCTTCCTGGGCACCGCCGCGCGGCGTGGTCACGGCTCGCCCTCGAAGCCACCGGACTTCGCCCGAGCGGCCCCGCTTGGCACCGTTTCGAACCTGAACATGCGTTCCTCGCCTCCCGCCGTACACAGCCTGCTACCCATCTGACGGGCGAGCAGCGCAAAAGGTGACTCATCCCGGGAGGCGATGCCGGACATCGTGGAGCTCGGAGTGGACCCGTGCGTACTTTTGGCTGCTATAGCGACAGGAAGTACACACGGGCCCTCGCAGCGGCCGCGTGCTGCTCAGTACTGGGTTTGGGTGGCGGAGACGGCGCAGGAATCGCACCAGAAGCCGAAGAGCAGCTCCTCGAAGCCCATCCGGCCGAACGGCGTCGGGCCACCGTCGATGGCCGTCAGGAACGGCATGAAGTTGCCGCACACGGGGCAGATCGGGTGCACCTCCGGCGACGGCCAGCGCGGTAGCCCGCCCACCTGGTGTTGCGTCCTCGGCAACGCCGGGAGGCTCACGCCGTTCTGGTTGGGGTGCGGTTCCAGCACCAACGACCGCTCCCCTGGCACCAAGCGGGATTCTCCGCTGCTCGGCCCCTGGGGATTGAAGTAGACCTCCGTGCCCGCCGGGGTGAAGCGCACGGTTATGCGGTCCACTTCAGCGCATTCGCAGGTGAACCAGTAGAACGAGGGGTCTCGGCTCAGGTCGTGCGGCAACTCCTCGGCGGAAAGGGTCAGAATCCGCTCGGTCGGCCTCTTGCAGTCCGCGCAGAGCGGAACGTCTCCTCCGGGATCTCCTCCCATGACGTGGGCGCTTTCGCCCGCGTCCGCCATGAAACCCATGAAGGCGGGGTGGAAACCCGAGGGTTTCCCGGTGTCCGGCAGGCGGCCGGCCAGCGGCATCAGCCAATCCCAGTCCACCGGATCGTCGACCTCGTCCCGCACGGACTCGATGAGATCGGCGGCGTGCGAGGTGCGAATCATCGCGAGGGTCCAGAGGTCTTCCAGATCCTGCTCTTCGCGCCACCTCTCCAGCAGCGAGTCGGCGAATTCGTCGGGGGCACCGGACAGCAGGCTTCGCTTCATCGAACCGCTTTCGACGCGGTCGACGTAGGGACGCAGGAGTTCCGGGCGGCACATCGCGATGGTGAAGACGACACTGGACGCCGGGGATTCCGGATCCGGCGCCGCCACGTGGTCCTGGATGAACGCGTCGATCAGGGAGTCCGGCATCCAGGGCACGAGCCTCGCTGCGGCTTTGGCGACTTCACCGGCACCGCGCAACCTCTCCGCCACGCGCGTCTTCTCCTCGCGCGCCCCGTGGATCAGTTGCAGGTAGACGGCGACGAACTCGGCGACGCGGCTGTCGGCGGTCTCCATGAGGCACTCGACGGCCGCCGGCACCCCGCGATCAACTGACTGCGCCAGGAAGGCGATGACGCGCTCACCCTTGTCCGGCACCGAGAGAGCCGGATCCAAGACGATCCGCTCGATCTCCTCGGTCGCACCCATTTCCGCCCCACTCCACCTCGAATGATCAACACCGAGTCTAGGCCGAACAGATCCTCGGGTTCGTCGGTCACGTTTTCCAACCGCCAGGTGTCGATGCTGTGGAGAGCCTCGAACAACTCGGGAGGTAGTCACCGGTGGATGTTTTCGACGCGGTCGCGAGTCGGCGGGCGGTGCGCGGTTTCACCGGTCAACCCGTGCCGAGGGCGGTGCTTCGGCGCGTCCTCACCGCTGCCGCCCGGTCGCCGTCCGGCGGGAATCTCCAGCCTTGGCGCAGCTACGTGCTCACGGGCGCGTCGCTGGCCGAGGTGAAGAAGCGGACCGCCGAGCGCCTCGCCGTGGACGACCCGGGCGACGAGCGCGAGTTCGAGATGTACCCGCCCGATCTGAAGTCCCCCTACGCCGAGCGCCGATCCGCCGCCGGGGAGCAGCGCTACGCCGCGTTGGGAATTCCGCCCGCGGACAGCGAGGCCCGCAGGGAGCGCGTTGCCGCGAACTGGCGCTGCTTCGGCGCTCCGGCCGCGCTGTTCTGCTACGTCGACCGCGGCATGGGTTCGGCGCAGTGGGCCGACATCGGCATGTACCTGCAGACGATCATGCTGCTGCTGCGCGCCGAAGGGCTGCACAGCTGCCCGCAGATGGCGTGGTCGGTCTATCGCCGAACCGTCGCGGAAGTCGTGTCGCCGCCGGACGAGCTCGTGCTGTTCTGCGGCATGTCGATCGGATTCGAGGACAGCACCGCGAACTACGCCCGCATCGACCGCGCCCCGCTCACCGAGACCGTCACCTTCCTCGACTGAGGACGATCAGTGGCTCGGATTCCGCCGCACCGCACCGAAATCTGGCATGAACCTGCAACCAGCCGTTTCGCCGCCGCCGCCGGTGATCTACTCGATTCGGTTCGCCACGCACGCCGGTGGGGTTCCATTCGGCATATCAGACGAGGTCCTGAAGCAGGGAAGATGACCAACAAGATCTACATGGCCGTCGGCGCCGTCGCCGGTTTTCTCTTCCTGGTGTTCGCGGGCGTGGACTTCTCCGCGGGAGACACCGACGCCGGCCAGAACGACATCATCTACGCCATCATCGGCTTCGCGGCCAGCGGTTTGCTCTTCTACCTGGATCGCCGCCAGAAGCAACGCGGCGCGGGAGCACGCGGCCGGTAAGCCGTTCCGCCAGTTCCGGCGATGAAAGCGATGCACCACGAATCGACTACCGACTACCCGCGTAGGACGAGAAATGCCATCAGAGCACAACAATCCACTCCTGAACCATGACTCGATCAACGACCAGAACCGCACGCTGAAGAAGGCGGACTCGACGGTTTCGCTCGTCATGCTCGGCGCCGCCGTTCTTCTCGGACTCGCGCCGCTGCTGTTCGCCGGCCCCGGCTCCAACGCGGGCTTCTTCGTGTTGATCGGTGCCGTGTTCCTCGTGGTGGGATTCGTGATCGTGCGGGCGCGCAAGAAGGTGCAGAGCACGCAATACCGGGTCATGAAGCCGGGATCGTCGCCGAGGATCGCCGGGAAGATCGTCGCGGCGCTGGTCGTTTTCTTCGGCGTCGCGGTGCTTCTGCAGTCGATCGACGTCCCATCGGCGTTCGGCGTGGTGCTGTTCGGCGGGCTGATCGGCGTCATCGTGTGGCTGCGCACCGAGCACGAGAAGGAATGGCTCGCGTTCAAGGCCGACGCGCACGGGCTCGTCTTCGGCCCGACGAAGGTTTCCTGGCCGGAGATCGGGCAGCTCGTCACCGCCGCGGGCATGCGACCGGGCACGGTCGAGATCGGCGTCCGGCCGGTGCCCGGGGCGAACATCGCGGCGGGAGAACGGATCGACGGTGCCGTGCTGGGCGACCTTCCAGCGCACGCGGTGGTGCCGGAGGACGAGTACAGGCCGGATCGGCTGCGGTGGGCCGTGGACCGGTTCGGGCGAACCGATATCCAACTGGTCGAACGGACGCCGGAAGGCGAACAAGTCGTCGTGTACTGACCGAAGTGGAGGGGGGGCACCCGCGAAGGGGTGTCCCTCCATCCGCGTCACACCAGCAGCGGCAGCAACGCGTGGCGGCGGCGGACCACCGCGCCGTAGCGGGAGTCCAGGCGGAGCCAGGCGTCCGTGGCGCTGACCCGGACGATCTCGGACTCCGCCGGCTTCTGCACCAGGAAACCCATGCCGGACAACACGAACAGGCAGCGCAGCGGCACCTTCACCTGGTAGCCCGAGCCGCTGACCGTGAAGACCTCCTGATCCAGCAGGGAAGCCGGCGGTGTCCCCTTCGGACCGACGTTGTCCTTGGCCACGTCGATGCCGCGCTCCGCGACCTCGCCGACGAGCTTCGCCGGCAGGTCGTCCACCCGTTGCCAGCCCACCGCAGGCGGCAGCTCCGAGCGCCACATCAGATCCCGCGGCGGGCCCGGATCCATCACCGGGGCACCCGCCACCGTCAGCGTCGCCAGCAGTTCGTTGCCCGACGCCGTCAGGTCCGCCGGCTCCACCTCGCCCTCGACCGACCTGGTGGACAGAGCGTCGAACGGCGTCGCCGCCCAAACGTCGATGCGGCCCGTGCCCGGCCGGTTACGCAGGCGCACCAGCGCCTGGCCGTCCAACCGCACCGCGCGGGCGACGAACGCGCCGAGGTCCTCGCGCTCCACCGCATCTGGCATCCGCAGCTCAGGCACGTCCCAGCTCCGACTTCTCCGCATCGAGCTGCCACTCCGCCAGGAAGTCGCGCTCCTCGTTGGTCATCCGCCGCGGCCGCCCCGCCCGCAGGTCGTAGGGCACCATCAGCGTTTCCGCGGTGGCGACCGCTTCCTGCGCGTAGGCGGTGTAGTCGACGATGAACGACGCGGCCTTCAGCTCGCGCACCGACATCTGCACCTGCAGCGACTTCGACGCGTAGACCAGCGGGCTGTGGTAGTCGATCACGATCCTGGCCACCACCATGCCCTCCGCCATGCCGAGCAGGCCCTGCCGCTCCGCCTCGGTGAACAGCAGCTCGGCCCGCGCCTCCTCCAGCAACGTGATCGTCCTGGCATGGTTGACGTGGCCGAACGCGTCCATGTCGGACCAGCGCAGGGCCACCTCGGCTACGAACGCGCCCACCGGCGAGCTTCCTTTCTGCCGTTCGGATGGCTTGCGGCCGGTGCGACCGCAAGCCACCCGATCATGCTGTCACCGCACCATGCTGCGCAGCTGGCGGGCCGCCACCGACAGCGTGGCCAGATCCAGCCGGCCGGAGTTCTTGATCTGCTCCAGCGACGAGTTGGCCCGCGCCAGTCGCGACTCGTTGGTCGACCCCCAACGAGCGATCTTCTCCTCCGGGTCGTCCTCCGGATCGCTGGTCCGCAGGACGTCGGTGGTGATCGCCCGCAGCGACGCGTAGAAATCATCCCGCAACGCCAGCCGGGCCAGCGAGTGCCACCGGTTCCCGCGCTCCAACTCGTTGACGGCCAGCAGCATCCGCTCGACGTCGAGGTGCTCGGCCAGCGAGTAGTACAGGTCGGCGCTCTCCCGCGGGCTGCGCTCGGCCGCGACCCCGGCGTCGCGCTCCGCGAGCTCGGCGATCTCCCGGATGTCCAGCAGCGCGAACGAATCCAGCAGCACGCCGACGCGCTCCGCCAGCTCCGCCGGGACGCCGGCCGCCGTCCAGCGGTCGATCATCTCGGTGGCGCCCTCGGCCGCCCGGCCGCGCAGCAGGCCGCGCACCGAACCGGACAGCTCCGCGACCACCGGCCGGAAGCGTGCGATCTCGGCGCCGATCGCCAGTGGCTGCGGCCGGTTGGTCAGCATCCAGCGCGCCGCCCGGTCCAGCAGGCGACGGCTCTCCAGCACCAGCTCGTCGGCCACCGAACTCGGCACCGAGCCGCCCAGCGCGTCGATCTGCGCCCACAGCTCCTGCAGCCCGAAGACGTCGTTGACCACCGCGAACGCCCGCACCGCGTCGGTCGTCGAAGCGCTGATCTCCTCCGACAGCCGGTAGGCGAAGGAGATGCCGCCGCCGTCGACCATCTCGTTCACCAGCAGCGTCGTGATGATCTCCCGGCGCAGCGGGTGAGCCGGGATCGCGTCGGCGTAGCGCTCGCGCAGCGGCTTCGGGAAGTACTCCGGAAGCCGGTTGCTGAACGCCTCGGTGTCCGGCAGGCCGCTGGCCAGCACATCGCGCTTCAACGCCAGCTTGACGTGCGCCATCAGCGTCGCCAGCTCCGGCGAGCTGAGCCCTTCGTCGGCCTTCTCCCGGTCGCGGAACTCCTTCGACGTCGGCAGCGCCTCCAGCGCGCGGTCCAGGCCGGCGTTCTTCTCCAGCGCCAGGACCTGGCGGGCGTGCACCGACACCATCGGGGCGGCGTGCGCCCGCGAGATGCCCAGCACCGCGTTCTGCGAGTGGTTGTCGGCCAGCACCAGCTCGCCGACCTCGTCGGTCATGTCCGCGAGCAGCTCGTTGCGCTGCTCACCGGTCAACTGCCCGTCGGCCACCAGGTGGTCGAGCAGGATCTTGATGTTGACCTCGTGGTCGGAGCAGTCCACCCCGGCGGAGTTGTCCAGCGCGTCGGTGTTGACCTTGCCGCCGGCGCGGGCGAACTCGATTCGGCCCAGCGACGTCAGCCCGAGGTTGCCGCCCTCGCCGACGACCTTCACCTGCAGGTCGGCGCCGTTGACGCGGACCGCGTCGTTGGCCTTGTCGCCGACGTCGGCGTGCGTCTCGGTCGCGGCCTTGACGTAGGTGCCGATGCCGCCGTTCCACAGCAGGTCCGCCGGGGCCAGCAGGATCTTCTTGATCAGCTCGGCCGGCGCCAGCTTGCGCACCGACTCGTCGAGGCCCAGCGCCTCCCGGATCTGCGGGTTCAGCGGGATCGACTTCAGCGACCGCGACCACACGCCGCCGCCCGCGCTGATCTTGCTGCGGTCGTAGTCGTCCCAGGTCGACCGCGGCAGCTCGAACAGCCTGCGGCGCTCGGCGAAGGACACCGCCGGATCCGGATCGGGGTCGATGAACACGTGCATGTGGTTGAACGCGGCCACCAGCCTGATGTGCTCGGAGAGCAGCATGCCGTTGCCGAACACGTCGCCGGCCATGTCACCCACGCCGACCACGGTGAAGTCCTCGGACTGGGTGTCCACGTCGAGCTCGCGGAAGTGCCGCTTGACGCTCTCCCACGCGCCCTTGGCGGTGATGCCCATCGCCTTGTGGTCGTAGCCCACCGAGCCGCCGGAGGCGAACGCGTCGCCCAGCCAGAAGCCGTAGGACTTGGCGACGTCGTTGGCGATGTCGGAGAACGTCGCGGTGCCCTTGTCCGCCGCGACCACCAGGTAGGTGTCGTCACCGTCGTGGCGCACCACGTCCTTCGGCGGGGCGACCTCGCCGCCGACCAGGTTGTCGGTCAGGTCCAGCAGCCCGGAGATGAACATCCGGTAGCAGGCGATGCCCTCGTCGAGGGTGGCCTTGCGGTCCACCGCCGGGTCACCGGTGGGCGCCGGCGGGCGCTTCACCACGAAGCCGCCCTTCGCGCCGACCGGCACGATCACCGCGTTCTTCACCGCCTGCGCCTTGACCAGGCCCAGGATCTCGGTGCGGAAGTCCTCCCGCCGGTCCGACCAGCGCAGACCACCGCGGGCCACCGAACCGAACCGCAGGTGCACGCCCTCCACCCACGGCGAGTACACGAAGATCTCGAACTGCGGGCGCGGCTCCGGCAGCCCCGGGATCTCCCTGGGCTCCAGCTTCAACGCCAGGTAGGAGCGCTCCCGCTCCCCGTCGGCGGCGAAGTAGTTGGTGCGCAGCGTGGCGCGGATCAGGCTCAGGTAGCTGCGCAGGATCCGGTCCGCGTCCAGGCTGGTGACTTCGTCGATCAGCTTGGTGACCGCATCGGTGAGATCCGCCTCGCGGGACGCCCGGTCGTCGGCGTCCAGCGCCGGGTCGAAGCGCGTCTCGAACAGCCTGACCAGCGTCGTCGTGGTGAGACGGTGCGCGAGGATGGCGTCCTCGATGTAGTCCTGGCTGTAGGCGACGCCGACCTGCCGCAGGTACTTGGCGTAGGCGCGCAGCACCGAGGCCTGCCGCCAGTTCAGCCCGGCGCGCAGCACCAGCGCGTTGAACCGGTCGACCTCCGCGTCGCCGAGCCAGGCCGCCCGGAAGGCGTCCTCGAAGCGCTCCCGCAGGGTTTCCAGCAGGCCGCCGCTCGTCGCGGCGTCCAGCAGCGCCGGGTCCAGCCGCAGCCCGAAGTCGTAGATCCAGTACTGCTGGTCGGTGTCGCCGATGATGACCTCGTAGGGTCGCTCGTCGACGACCTCGACGCCCATGCTCTGCAGCACCGGCAGCACCCGCGACAGGGTCACCCGGCCGCCGACGTAGAGCTTGAAGCGGCGCTGGCCCGCGCTGGCGTCGCGCGGCGCGTAGAACGACATCTTCAGGTCGCGCGGACCCGACAACGACTCCAGCCGCCGGAGGTCCGCCAGGCCCTCGCTCGCGGTGAAGTCCTCCTTGTACGCCTCCGGGAAGCTCGACGCGTAGCGCTGGCCGAGCTGGCTGATCGCCTCCGACAGGCTGCGCGCCACGTGACCGTCGCGGCCGCCGCCGGACTGCTCGGCGTCGACCTCCTCGATCATCTCGTCGTCCCAGGTGTGGATGGCGTCGGAAAGCCGGCGCTGGATGCGCACCAGGTCCGGCTCCACCTGGTTCTCCGGATCGGTGTGCACCACGAAGTGCACCCGCGCCAGGGTGGATTCGCCGACCCGCGTGCTGTACTCCAGGCCGGTGCCGTGGAGCTCGTCCAGCAGGACCTCCTGCATCGCCAGCCGCGAGCTGGTGGTGTAGCGGTCCCGCGGCAGGTACACCAGGCAGGAGTAGAAGCGGCCGTAGGCGTCGCGGCGCAGGAACGGCTTGAGCTTGCGGCGCTCGGCCAGCGCCAGCACACCGGTGATGGTGTCCTGCAGCGTGTCCGGGTCGGTGGAGAACAGCTCGGTGCGCGGGTAGTTCTGGATCTCCTCCAGCATCCGCTGGCCGGAGTAGGACTCCATCGGGAACCCGGCGCGGTGGATGATCTCCCGCACCCGGCGCTCGATGAACGGGATGTCCAGCACGTTCTCGTGCAGCGCGGTGGTGGTGAACAACCCGAGGAAGCGGTGTTCCCCGTTGACGTTCCCGGCCTCGTCGAAGGTCTTGACGCCCACGTAGAACGGGTGCACCGGACGGTGCACTGTGGACGGTGCGCTGGCCTGGGTGAGCACCAGCAGGTCCTTGGACAGCGCGCTGGCGCCGGCGTCCGGCCCCGCGGTCAGGCTGCGCGCCGCGACGCTGTCGCTGCGCAGCACGCCCAGCCCGGAGGCCAGCACGGTCTGCAGCGCGGGCTCGGCACTGTCGTCGATCAGCTCGTAGTGCCGGTAGCCGAGGAACGTGAAGTGCCCGTCGGCCAGCCACCGCAGCAGCTCGGCGCCATCGTGGACGTCGTCACCCGGCAGCGGCGGCGGGGTCCGGTCCAGCTCATCGGCCAGCGACCGGGCGGTCTCGTGCATCCGCTCGGTGTCCTCGACGACCTCACGCACGTCGTTGAGCACGTCGGCAAGGCCATGTTTCAGGGCGGCCAGCCGCTCGGCGTCGACGACCCGGTCGACCTCGACGAACATCCAGCTTTCGGCGATCGCGTCGGCCGGCGGGGCCGCCGGGTCCGCGTCCGGCAGCACCTCCAGCAGCTCACCGGCCACGTCGCGGCGCACCACGACGATGGGGTGGATGATGCGCTGCACCTCGGCGCCGAAGCGGCCGAGCTCTGCGATCACCGAATCCACCAGGTACGGCATGTCGTCGGTGACGGTCTGGACCACCGTCGCCTGACTCCCCCAGCCGTCCTCGGCCCGGTCCGGGTTGAAGATCTGCACCAGCGGACGCCCCGCGACCCGCTCCGCGGCGAGCCGGTGGTGCGACCGCAGCGCCCCGACGAGGTCGGTGGGCTCGTCGTCGACGAGCTCCTCGGCAGGCACGTGCCGGTAGTAGGCGCGCAACAGCTCGGCGAGTTCCGGTGCGGACTCAACCGCTCTGTCCAGCAGGCGACGCTTGGCCAGTTCGGGGTTCTCGGACCGCTCGCCGACTGCGTCGTCCCCATCGGCTCGCGGGCGTTCTCCGGTCTTCAACTGTCCGGGATTCGAGGTCATCTTCAGGCAGCTCCACGCTTGACGGCACCTCTTTGTGCCAACAGGTTCCACCTTAAGACTGCCAGTTCCGGCGACCAGCGGAGGGCGGTAGCGCGGTCGAGCACGTGAAAAGCGGCACAATGATCGATGTCTTTGACGTTTCAGAAAACGTTCTTGGTCGCCTCACACCCTCCCACTGGGAACCAGTGCGGAATGCCGTGCGTCACGTTCCGGCCGGGAACGTCGCAAACCGCAGCACACGCGGCAACACCTGCCCCACGCATTCGGACCAAGCCGTTGCGCTGCTTCGGTGAAACGCCTTCAGAACCGCGGATCCACCGCCGCGGAGTCCATCGCCGCCCGGCGGTGCCGGGGGGCCACACCGGATCCTCGATCGTCCGATGTGGACGAATGAGCGGAGTGGGAAACCTGGGAACGGCCGGTGATTCCGGACACACGCGCTTCGCTGTGCCGGCCCGACGGCGCGGCCTCCTCGGCTTCGGGCTGCTCGCGCCGACCGCTCTCGTAGGCCATCAGCGCCTCGGTGAGCAGCTCCGCGAGCCCGATCTTCTCCGCCGGGCCCGCATCCGCCGCCGGCGACTCCGCGGCAGGCAGTGCCGCCGCTGGCGGTGCGGCGGCCGCCAGCGCTGTGGCCGGCAGTGCTGTGGCCGGCGGTGCTGCGGCCGGCGGTGCTGCGGCCGGCGGTGCTGCGGTTGGCGGTGCTGCGGCCGGCGGTGCTGCGGTTGGCGGTGCGGCGGCCGGCGGTGCGGCGGCCGGCGGCTCCAGGGCCTCGCGGTCACCGGCGGGGTCGGGTATTCGCGCCTCGGGCGGTGATGGCTGCGGTTCGACCACCGGAAGGTTCGGCTCGGTCGCCCAGTCCTGGCGGTGCCTGCCGAGCAGTTCCGCGGCCGGAGTTGGCGATGCGACCGCAGGGGCGGACGATTCGAACGATTCCGGCGGTTCGAATGATTCCGGTGGTTCGAGCGGTTCCGGTGGTTCGGCCGGTTCGGCGTGCCGGGCGCGACGACGTCCCGGGCGCGGCTCCGCGGACAGCTGGAGGCCGGCGCGGATCTCGGCCAGCGACTTGCCCCGCGACCGGCGACCACCTTCACGCTGTTCCATCCCGGTCGCCGAAGCCCCACCCGCCTCGACCGCCGGCGCGGCCGCCGTCAGGGTATCCACGGTCAGAGCGTCTGCGGTCAGAGCGTCTGCCGTTGGCGTCTGGATCGTCGGAGCCTCGGGCTCCGGTTCGGCTTCGCGGCCACCGTAGGCCGGTTCGACCAGCGGCATGTCGTTGGCCCGGTGGCCGCCCGGCTGTTGGGCAGCGGGCTCGGTCGCCGTTCGATCTTGGCCGTACTGCGAACCGAAATCGTCTCGCGGCGCTTCCGGCAGAGGATCTGCCGTCAGCGGATCTGCCGCCGGCCCGGTTCCGGACCAGTCGGCCGGTTCGGCCGGGCCTCCGATCACCGGCAGGATCGCGGTGACGTCCACGGCGCCCGAGTGCCGGCCGGCGGCGGCCGCCGACCGGCGGAGGTTGTCCAACGTCGCGGCGAGCGCGCTCGTCTCGGGCTGCAACTCGGCAGGCTGGGCATCTCCCGGCTGGGCCTGCTGCGGCTCGTAGGCCACCGGCACCTCGGGAATGGTGCGCTCGGCGCTGGACGGCTGGTCCAAGGCCTCCGACGGCCACCAACTCGCCTGCGACTCCGTCGACGCCTGCTCGGTGTACTCCTCCGGCGCCGGTTCCCCACCGGGAAAACCCTGGTCGGCGGGTGGCGGGAAGGCGGCCACCTCGGCCTGCGCGACCTGGCCGGGCTCGGTCTCCGCCGGCTCTGCGGCCGCCGGAAGCGCCGCCGCACCGGCCTGGCCTGCCTCGGGCTCAGCGGATTCGACAGTGGCTTGGACGCTCAGCCGGTCGTCGGCCGCGGCCGGCTTCATCATCGCGGAGTCGAGCACGACCGTCGGCGGCGCCGACTCCTCGGAAATCCGGGGCTCGGGCATCTTCTGCCGGCGGCGCCCGCCTTCGCGCTGTCCCGCGGCCCGGCTGGTGAGCGTCTCCATCAGCCGACGCGCCGCGTCGTGCGCTTCCTCATACTCCGGCCGGTGCCCGGCCCACTCCGGTTCGGGCTGCTCGGACACGCCGTGCTCGGGCTGCCGAGGTTCCGGCGGCCAGGACTCCGACTGCTCTGGCACGGCCGATCGGGGCCCGGCCGGATCGGAGTCCGGCGGTACCGGCTCGGGCGATGCGGACCGGGCCGGGCCGCTCGAATGCGGAGGCACCTCGACGTCGTCGGCGAGCACCGGGTACTCGGCGAGTAACCGGACCCGCGCGTTGTGCACGGCCCCACGCCAACGCCGGTCGGCGGAATACGCGCCTCGGAGCGCGCGAAGCGCCTCGGGGAATTCCGCGCCCCGTTCGTGCACGTGAGAAAGGGTGTTCAGCGCCTCGGCGAGCAGACCGTCCAACTTGTGCCGCTCGGAGATGGCCGCGGTGTCGTTGAGCGTCCGCACCGCCGCACCGTGGTTGCCGTCCGGCAGGTGCACGCGAGTTGCCATCGCGAGCCCCAACCAACCGACCGGCCCGGCCGCCGCGGCGCGCACCGGCTGCGCCAGCACGGATTCCGTCGCTTGGACGGCCTCCGGGCGGCGCCCCAGTTCCAGTAACGACTGCACCCGCTCCAACACGAGCCGGGTCCGGATCTCCCCGCTGTCCGCGGCCGGATCGCCGAGCTGCCCGAGCAGCGCGAGACCGGCGTCGGCCACGGCGAGGGCCTCGCCGAACTCGCCCAGCCTGCGGTGATGCCCCGCTCGCGCGGCGCAAACCCGCGCCTTGAGCAACCGGGCGGTGTCCCGGCTGAGGCCGCACGCCTCGTACAGCCGCTCGGCCTCGTCGAGCGCCTCGGAGCGCTGCCCGTCCTGCTGGTGCGTCGGCAGCGATGCGGCCAACGCGAGCAGGGCATGCGCCCGCACCGCCGGCTCGATCCGCTCCTGCTCCAGCACCGGGTCCAGCACCCGGACCGCGACCTCGCTGCTGCCCGCGCTGCGCGCGCACCACGCCAGCTCGACCCGCAGCTCCGCCGTGACCTCGGCGTCGCCCGCCGCCTCCGCGTCGCGGACCGCCGCGAGCGCCCGGACGGTTGCCGGGACGCCCCGGCCCAGCCGGTTCGAGGCGAACAACGCGAGAGCCTCGGCTCTCAGGCGAGCCGCCTGGTCACCGGTGCGCCTGGCGAGCGCGACCGCACGATCACTGAGCACCAATGCCAACTCGGGCACTCTCCACCGCATCTGCCGTGCGGGTTCGAGCAATCCCTGTGCCGAGCTTGTGTTCGGTGAAGCGGGCACGCTCGCCAAAGCGCCTCCGTTCAGCCCCTGGTCAGCTTGCGATGCGTCACTCGGTGCGGACGGGCCGCTTCCGCGCCCATCCTCTCGATCTTATTCGCTTCGTAGCCCTCGAAGTTGCCTTCGAACCAGAACCACTTCGCCGGATCCTCGTCGTCGCCCTCCCACGCGAGGATGTGCGTGGCGACGCGGTCCAGGAACCAGCGGTCGTGGGAGATCACCACAGCGCAGCCGGGGAACTGTTCGAGCGCGTTCTCCAGCGAGCTCAGCGTCTCCACGTCGAGGTCGTTCGTCGGCTCGTCCAGCAGGATCAGGTTGCCGCCCTCCTTGAGCGTCAACGCCAGGTTCAGGCGGTTGCGCTCACCACCGGAGAGCACCCCGGCCGGCTTCTGCTGGTCCGGACCCTTGAACCCGAAGGCGCTGACGTAGGCGCGCGACGGCATCTCGACCTGGCCGACCTGGATGTAGTCCAGCCCGTCGGACACGACTTCCCAGACGTTCTTGGCGGCGTCGATGTTCGCCCGGTTCTGGTCCACATAGGACAGCTTGACGGTGTCACCGACCTTGACCGAGCCGGCGTCCGGCTCCTCCAGGCCCACGATGGTCTTGAACAGCGTCGTCTTGCCGACACCGTTCGGCCCGATGACGCCCACGATGCCGTTGCGCGGCAGCGTGAACGACAGGCCGTCGATGAGGACGTTGTCGCCGAAGCCCTTCTTCAGCTTCTCCACGTCGACGACGACGTTGCCCAGGCGCGGGCCCGGCGGGATCTGGATCTCCTCGAAGTCGAGCTTGCGAGTCCGCTCCGCCTCCGCGGCCATCTCCTCGTAGCGCCCCAGTCGGGAACGCGACTTGGTCTGGCGAGCCTTGGCGTTGGAGCGAACCCACTCCAACTCGTCCTTCAGGCGCTTCTGCAGCTTCGCGTCGCGCTTGCCCTGCACGGCCAGCCGCTCGGCCTTCTTCTCCAGATAGGTCGAGTAGTTGCCCTCGTACGGGTAGGTGCGGCCGCGGTCCAGCTCCAGGATCCAGCCGGCGACGTTGTCCAGGAAGTACCGGTCGTGGGTGACGGCGAGGACGGCACCCGGGTAGGTGGCCAGGTGCTGTTCCAGCCAGAGCACGCTCTCGGCGTCCAGGTGGTTGGTCGGCTCGTCGAGCAGCAACAGGTCGGGCTTGCTCAGCAGGAGCTTGCACAGGGCGACGCGGCGGCGCTCGCCACCGGAGAGGTTCTTGACCTCCGCGTCCGGCGCCGGACACCGCAGGGCGTCCATCGCCTGCTCCAGCTGGGAGTCCAGTTCCCACGCGTCGGCGTGGTCCAGGTCTTCCTGGAGCTTGCCCATCTCCTCCATGAGCTCGTCGGAGTAGTCGGTCGCGAGCAGCTCCGCGATTTCGTTGAAGCGGTTGAGCTTCTGCTTGATCTCCCCGACGCCCTCTTCGACATTGCCGAGGACCGTCTTCTCCTCGTTGAGCTGAGGCTCCTGCTGCTGGATGCCTACGGAGTAGCCCGGCGTGAGGAACGCTTCACCGTTGTTCGGCTGGTCGAGTCCCGCCATGATGCGCAGCACGGTCGACTTGCCAGCCCCGTTCGGCCCGACGACGCCGATCTTGGCGCCCGGGTAGAACTGGATGGTCGCGTTGTCGAGGATGACCTTGTCACCATGCGTCTTGCGCACGTTTTTCATGGTGTAAATGAACTCGGCCATGCCATGAATCGTAGTTGCGCCCCGTGTCGGACCGCGCACGCGGTCCCCCACCACCTGGCCGACGGCGTCCGCCCGCCCCGCGCCGGCGGCCATCACCTCCTTCGAACCGAAATCCGCGCTGGTCAGGAAGAAAGATCGCGATCAGCCGCCGGGCAGCGAGACGAGCCCGCGGTCTCTCGACAGCTGCGGCCGAACCACGCCTGGCGCCCCCGGCGGCGCGCCTCGCGCCAGGTCGAGGCCGACCGCGCTCGCCTCCAACTCGACGACGGTGCGCCACTGGCCGCCCGTCTCGTACTCGCGGGTGCGCAACCGCCCGGTCACCAACACCGGATCGCCCTTGCCCAACGTCGCGGCAACCCCGTCGGCCAGCCGCTTCCAGCAGTTCACCGTGGCGAGGAACCGGTCGCCGTCCACCCATTCCTCGGTGTCCCGGTCGAACCGGCGGGAGGTGGCCGCCACCCGGAAGCTCACCACCCGATTTCCGTTCGGCGTCTCCCGCACGACGGGCTCGGTGATGACGTAGCCCGCCACCGTCACCTGGGTCTCGAACATCTCTGCCGCTCCTCTCGGTCCTGCGCGGCCGACTTCCGGCCCGCGAACCAAGGTTGCCCGAAGATCGTCACGCAGCGCGACAGATTTACTGCGTTCCGTAAGAACTCCGGCCGATCGGCCAGGTCAACTACTACGAGGGGTGTCCTTCTCGGAGAGTTGTTTGAGCATTTCGTTGTACGCGGCCAGATCCGCGTCGCCGTCCGCATCGGCCTTCCGGTCGATTCTCCGGGCGGTCCGGGAATCCGCGCGGGACCACTGGATCAGCAGCGCGAGCATCACCACGACCAGCGGCACCTCGCCCGACGCCCAGGCCAGCCCGCCGCCGAGCCGCTGGTCGGCGAGCAGATCGGTCATCCAGGGCAGGTCGAGGCCGCGGTAGAAGCCCGCCCCGATCACGGTCTGCGACATCATCAGCGCGATCCCGAAGAACGCGTGGAACGGCATCGAGGCGAAGACCAGGCCGACCTTGCCCAGCGCCGGCAGCGGGCGCGGCGCCGGGTCGATGCCGATCACCGGCCAGTAGAAGATGTAGCCCACCAGCAGGAAGTGCGCGTTCATCGCCAGGTGCGCCCAATGCTCGGTCAGCGCCACGTCGAACAGGCCGGTGAAGTACAGCGCGTAGAAGGAACCGACGAACAGGGCCAACGCGACGATCGGGTTGGTCAGCAGCCGCGTCACCGGCGAATGCACGAAGGCCAGCAACCACTCGCGCGGTCCCGGCGGCTGCGACTTCCCGGCGGGCTTGAACACGCGCAGCGCCAGCGAGGTCGGACCGGCCATCACCAGGAAGACCGGCGCCAGCATGGACATCAGCATGTGCTGGCCCATGTGCACGCTGAACACGGCGGGCGCGTACTTGCCGATCCCCGACGAGGTGGCCAGCAAAATCGTCGCGCAGCCGCACAACCAGGCGATGGTCCGCCCGACCGGCCAGGCGTCGCCGCGCTTGCGCAGCCGGTAGACGCCCCACAGGTAGAGCGCGGCCAGGGTCAGCGCGAGCGTGCCGTAGACCAGGTCGAACCGGCCGTCGAACATCAGCCGGAGGAACGTCGGCGGCGCATCCAGCGGATAGCCGATCAGCAGTTCGGTCCGGCCGGGCACCGCCTTGGCCCCGTCCGGTGGCGGCGTGCGCCCGAGGGCGACGGCGACGCCGATCGTGGCGAACATGACCAGCACCTCGCCCGCGCCCAGCCGCAGCAGCGCGGACCTACCGGCGCCGTCGTCCAGCCGCTGCACGACGCTGCGGCGCTGGAAGTACCCGAACACCCCGAGCGCCACCAGGCCGACGGTCTTGAGCACCAGCAGCAGGCCGTAAGTGGAGGTGAACAGCTGCTCCGGCGAAACCCGGACCAGCGAGTTGATCACGCCGGACAGCGCCATGGCCGCCCAGCAGACCAGGGCCACCAGCGAGAACCGCCTGGCCACCAAGGGCAGGTGGGCGCCGCCGCGGGCGGCGTGCGCCAGCAGCGCCACCAGGCCGCCGACCCAGATGACCGCCCCGAACAGGTGGAAGAGCAGGCTGTTGGTCGCGATGTCGTGCGCGCCGCCGCTGGCCGAGTGGCCGGTGGCGATCACCGGGAACAGCGCGGCCAGCCCCATGCCGAAGGCCACCACGGTCCAGCCCCAGGACAGCACCACCCGGCAGGCCAGCGCGACCACGAACGCGAGCAGCGCGGTCAGCGCCCACGCCTTGACCTCCTCCAACGCGTCGTACAGGCCGAACAGCACTTCGGCGTTGAGCACCTCGGACACCGGGCGCCCGGTGGCGTCGGCGGCGATGAACGGCACCATCAGCGCCGCACCCAAGCACCAGACGGCGGCCGCCCAGCCGGCGGTCCGCACGGCGGCGTACCCGTCGGCGGCCAGCGCACCCGAGCGCTTCGCCGGAATCCCGAACGCGGCCAGCAGCAACGAGCCGATGCACACCACCGCGCCGGACTCCGCCAGCACGCGGACGACCGGCAACCCGTACTTCGTGATCGGCCCGGGATCGGGCAAGCCGAGCAGGGCGTATGAAGCACCGGCGGAAAGCGTGGTGAGGGCGGCGGCGATCAGCGCCGCCAGCACCCCGGCGGTGACGACCAGCACAGCCACCGTGCTGGCCGTGCTGCGCCGTTCCGGTGCTGGTACGGGGGTTTCGGATGGCACGCACCGAGCGTAACCGTCGATGCGTTGCGGTCACCTCGCAGGATGGCGGGCGGGAACGTGGTCTGTCGCACCAACGGGCCGCTACGGTTACCGCGTGACCATTGTCCGTCGCTGTGTGTTCCTGCTACCGATGTTGCTGCTGTGCGCGGCGACCGGCTGCGCCGAGCAGGTTTCCGGCGAGCCGATACCGGCAGCGGGATTCCGCGACAACACGGCGCAGCCCACGCAGCCGCGATCGACTGCCATCACCCAGGTGCGCATCGCCACCCCGCGCAGCATCGAGGGCATCGACATGTGCGGCCTGCTGACACCGGCGGACCTCGCGGAGGTCGGTGGCCCGGTGGGGCCGCCGCACGCGGACAACCCGATCGCCGGCGCTTGCGCCCACCTGCTGGCCAGCGGCCCGGAGAACACCGCCGCGGCCGGTTTCTACGAACCCTTCAACGTCGCCCTCAGCCGCCAACCGCGCGGCGTGCCGGGCGACATCGAGGGACATTCGGCGTGGTTGTACTGCGAACTCGTGAGTAACCACCAGACCTGCACGGCGGCCACCGCGATCCGGGCCGACCGGACGCTGCTGACCATGCTCTCGATGCAGGGCGCCTCCGCTGCCGACACCTCTGACCAGCTGTTTCGACTCACCGCGGCCGCCCTGCACAAGCTGCCGCCCGCCTGATCGGGTCGCGTTCGGTCGTCGATCAGCTTGCCGTTCGGTACCGGCTCGGCAACGGTGCGGCGTCAGTCCCACACCTGCCCTCGCGTACGGCTACCCTGCTTGCTGCAGCTCAGGCGAGCCGCAACCCGATCGGCCCCCATAGCTCAGCTGGATAGAGCAAAGGACTTCTAATCCTTAGGTCGCAGGTTCGAGTCCTGCTGGGGGCGCCACATGTCCGGTCGCAGCAGTGGGGGTTGGCCGGTCAGAGATCAGCCCCTGCTTTGTCCCCACCTTTGGCTTCAGCCATCCAGCCGCGTCTGCGAGCCGTTGCGACCGTGCTCGTCCTGACTTGCCAAAAAATCTTGCAGCCGTTGTCGAAATGAGGGCCTGCCGTTCGATGCGTTGACGACGCAGTCGACGACGAGGGAGACGACGAGATGGGCAAGGTCACCACCGGCAGCACGACGATGTCGCTCGACGGTTACATCGCAGGACCGGGAGAAAGCGGCTTCGACCTGCTTTTCCAGTGGTACGGCAACGGCGACGTCGAGATCCCGTCGGCCAGCCCCGACGTGCCCGCCTTCCGCATCTCCGCGGCGAGCGCGGAGCTGATCAAGCCGGAGCGGGAGAACACCGGCGCGCTGGTCGTCGGCCGGTACCTCTACGACATGACGAAAGCCTGGGGCGGGCGCCACCCGATGGACGTGACCACGGTCGTGCTCACCCACCGGCGCCCCGACGACCGTCCGGCGGACGACGAGAACTTCGTCTTCGTCACCGGCGGCATCGAGGCGGCAGTGGCGAAGGCGAAGGAGCTGGCCGGGGACAAGAACGTCGTGGTCAACGGCGGGCAGATGGCCCGGCAGTGCCTGGAGGCCGGCCTGCTCGACGAGGTCGGAGTCGAGCTGGTGCCGGTCGTGCTGGGCGGCGGGAAGACGCTCTTCGGTGATCTCGGTGCCACGCCGGTGGAGTTCGAGAGACCCGTCGTGACGGTCGCGGGCACCGGCGTCACGCACCTGCGCTACCGGGTCAAAAAGCAGGCCCACGGCGGCTGACCGCGGAGCAGCGCGCCTCCGTACCCGAGGATCGGGGACGGGGCGCGCTGCTTTTCACCAGCGCTGGCTCGATCAGCCTGGCCAGTCCAACACAGGCATGGGGCGTCCCCGCTGCAAGGCCGAACGAGTGAAGTTCCGCCGGTAATGCGGGGAGCAAAGGATTCGGCCGTTCTCGGCGCTCACCCACCTGCGTTTATGCAGGTCAGCACAGCGGTGAAGCCGCAAGCACTTCTAATCCTTAGGTCGCAGGTTCGAGTCCTGCTGGGGGCGCAAAACGCCTGGTAAAAGCAGTGGAGGTTGATCTAGTTCAAGATCAACCTCACTTTACCCCCACCATTGCGTCAGGTTCGGAGCTGCATGGAGGGTGCCCGCCGTGGACGGATAGACCCATTCACATTCCGACTCCGCCCCTGCGGGGCCGCCGAGAAGGTGAACATCGTGCTTGCCAACTGCGGCGCAGACCGCAGCGTCAGGGCAGGACCTTGTCGTCCGGCCACACCGTCAACGTGCCCCGGCTGGGCCGCATCTCTCTGCTGATCATCCTGGGTGCAGTCGGTGCCGGCCGGTACCGGCTCCGGTCAGTAGGCTCAAATCGTGCCTGATATCCGCCAGAAGCCCTCTCTGGTCACGCAGATCGGGGAGAAGCGGGGGCAGCTCGCGCACGGGGATGGCGTTGCGCCGCACCGTCATACCGAGGGGCAGTTGCTGTATCCCTCGGCGGGCGTGCTTGCCACGACGACCAGGCGGGGCACGTGGATCGCCCCGGCGAACCGTGTCGCGTGGACCCCGCCGGGTTTTGAGCATTACCACCGCGCGTACGGGCAGACGGAGGTACGGGTGGTGGAGGTTTCCGGCGTGCTGTGCGCTTCGTTGCCGGATCAGCCGATGGTGTTCGCGGTATCCCCGCTGCTGCGGGAGGCGTTGCTGGTGCTCACCAGTGGTCGTGAGCTTCGGCCGGAGGCGCGGGACCGGCTTCGCGGGGTGGTCGTGGACGAGCTGGTCGATGGTCGCGAGGAGGCACTGTATCTTCCGGAGTCGGCCGATGATCGTCTTCGTGCGGTCACGGACCTCCTGCATGCCGATCCCGCGGCATCGTTGACGTTGGCGGAGTTGGGGAGGTCGGTCGGGGCCGGCGAACGGACCTTGAGCCGCCTGTTCCAGACCGAGCTGGGGATGAGCTTCCATCAGTGGCGGAGCCTGCTGCGTGTCCAGCATGCGCTCATCAGACTGGCCGAGGGGGAGGCGATCACCGATATGGCTGCCCGATTAGGGTGGGCTAACCCGACGAGCTTCATCGAAGCGTTCACCGCCATTGTCGGCCAGACACCAGGGCGGTATCAGATGGAGCTCCGTCGCAGGGATCGGTGACCGCCACGGACTTGGCGGGTTTCCGGAGTATCTCGTCGGGATACCGGCACCGCGCAGGCCTGGGATCCGGCGACCATGGGGGTATGCCAACAAACCGACCAACGTCCGAACTGGACGAGAACACCACCGTGGTGATCGTGGGAGCGGGAGTCGCCGGGCTCACGCTCGGCAATTTCCTGCTGCGGCGCGGGATTGATTGCGTCATCGTGGAGAAGCACAGCCGTGAATACGTCGAGCAGCGACAGCGAGCCGGGGTCATCGACACCCGGGCGGCACGCATGTTCCGTGCGTGGGGACTAGAAGACCGGGTGGTCGGTGGTGTCCCGACCGAGCCAGTGCTGCACTTCCGGATCGACGGCGAGACGCGCACCCTCACGTTAGACGCGGATGATCACGGCGACGGCCGTTTCTGCCCCCAGCAGGTCCTCATCCGCAACCTCATCGACGTTTTCCTCAGCGACGGCGGAGATCTTCGCTTCGATGCCGAGGTCTCGGTGGAGAACATCGCCGGTGACGAACGCCCACTCGTTCGCTACTTGGACAGCACCGGCTCGGCACGGGTGATCAGCTGCGAATTCGTCGCCGGCTGTGACGGTGACCGCGGCGTCAGCAGGGCCGCCATCCCCAGCGAGTCCTTCACGCGCTACTCCCACGAGTACGGGTACGCGTGGCTGACCATCCTGGCGGAGGTTCCCGCCAATCACCAGTCCATGATGGCACTCCACCCTCGTGGTGACCGGGAGGCCGCTGACCAGCAGATCCAGGTTCGTATATTGCCTTGTTGGGGGCGCCCAGAAGGACCAGCGCAAATCGCCCCTTGCCGGTGAAACGCCGGCCAGGGGCGATTTTTTCATCTGCGGCGCACCGCCGTTTCGGTCAGGTCGATGCCGCGGCGCGAACGGGGCTCAGCGAGCCGGTTCGAGTTCCTCCTTGCCGTCGACGATGTTCCCGGCCGAGGCCGCACCGACGTAGCTGTAGGTGTGGCCGATGACTCCGGCGCGAGGGCGATGCAAGACGTGCTCGCGCGCTTCGCTGCCGACGGCGCGCATCCATCCACAGTGGACAACGGTGGCTATGGCCTCACCGGAATGCGCGAGCGGGCCGAATTGCTGGGCGGCACGCTCACCGCCGAGGCGACGCCCAGCGGTTTCCGCGTTCGACTGGAGGTGCCCGCGTGAACCAACCGATCCGCGTCCTCATCGCGGACGACCAACGAGTCAGCGCGTCGTCGACGATCACGCCGCGATCGACCCAGCCGTGCAGCACCACCTCATCGACGCCATCGTCGCCACGCCGCAGCGCCCCAGGCTTCCCGCCGGGCTCACGCCCCGGGAGGCCGAGGTGCTGTCCCTCATCGCCACCGGGCTGTCCAACGGCGAAATCGCCGAACGCCTCGTCGTCAGCGAAGGCACGATCAAGAGCCACATCAACCACCTGCTGGCCAAGATCGACGCACGCGGCCGCGCGCAGGCGGTCGCTTACGCCTACCGGAACCGGCTCATCTGACCCGATCCGGATTGGGAACCTCCTCGCGCGGAAACGCCTACGACATCAGGACAACACCGTGGAGGAGGGCAGTCGTGTGACGCACGATTCTTCGGATCGACTAGGCGGAATCGCGTTGTCAGTGGTGCGGATCGTCGTGTCGTTCATGTTCATGCTGCACGGCGCGGCGGGCCTGTTCGGCGTGCTGGGCGCGCCGTACGCCGCGCCGTTGTTCGCGTGGCCGTCCTGGTGGGCGGGATTCATCCAGTTCGTCGGCGGCGGCCTGGTCCTGCTCGGGCTTTTCACCAGGCCGGCCGCGCTGGTCTGCTCGGGCGCGATGGCGTACGCCTACTTCTCCGTGCACCAGCCCCGGGGGCTGCTCCCCATCCAGAACGCCGGCGTTCCGGCCGCGCTGTACGCCTGGTTCTTCTTGCTGATCGCCGCGCTCGGTGCCGGGCCGTTCGCGCTCGATGCGCTGCTCCGCCAAGTCCGTGGCGCTCCCTCGCACGATGAGCGCGCGGCGCGGTCGCGCCGGGATTGAGGCCGTCAGGCGTTGACGCCGGTGAGGGCGAAGAACTCCTGCCGGGAGCGCGCGTCCTGCCGCAGGGTGCCCAGCAGCGTCGAGGTCACGGTGTTGGAGCCGGTGGCCTGCACGCCGCGCAGGGTCATGCAGGTGTGCTCGGCTTCGATCACGACGCCGACGCCCTTGGGGTCCAGCTGCTCGCACAGCCAGTCGGCGACCTGCTTGGTCAGCCGCTCCTGGACCTGCGGGCGGCAGGCGAAGTGCTCGACGACCCTGGCCAGCTTGGACAGCCCGAGGATCCGGTCGCCGGGCAGGTAGCCCACGTGCGCGACGCCGACGAAGGGCAGCAGGTGGTGCTCGCAGACCGAGCGCACCGGAATCCCCCGCGCGAGCACGAGCTCGTCGTACTCCTCCTCGTTCGGGAAGGTCGTCAGGTCGAACGGCCGCGGCGTGAACAGCTCGGCGTACGCGCGGGCCATGCGGCCGGGCGTGCCGCGCAGGCTCTCGGAGTCCGTGGAGATCCCCAACGCCCGCAGCAGATCTCCGGCGGCCTTCTCGGCGGCGGCGAGGTCGATCTCGCCATCGGGCTGGTGGACGACGTGTAGGGAGGGGACGGACATCGGGTGTTCCTCCGGTCGGTTGCGCCAGGCCGGACCTGGTTTCACCAACGAACGTTAGTCTTATTGGCGAAGCCGGGTCAATGCAGCAGCATGCCGATGTTCCGAACCGATTTCGGACACCGCATTGGGCGCGGGAAGCGCTACCGTTAAGGCATGGTGTCCAGCGACGAGCCGACTGCGGGCTCGATGGCGGCGATCGCCGTGTTGGCGGACGACCTGCGACGCGGGATGTTCGAGTTCATCCGCCGCGCCCGGCGGCCGATCTGCCGGGACGAAGCCGCCGCCGCGGTCGGCATCTCCCGCAAGCTCGCCGCCTTCCACCTGGACAAGCTCGTCGACGCCGGGCTGCTGTGCGCGCGGTTCGAGCAGGTGGGCGGCATCCGCAAGGTCGGCCGCACGCCGAAGGTCTACGAGCCCACCGACGCCCACATCGGGGTGAGCATCCCGCCGCGGCGCCCCGACCTGCTGGCCGACATCCTGCTCGACGCGGTGCTCACCGAGGGCGACCGGGAGACCGCGGTCGAAGCGGCGATGCGCACGGCGCACGAACGCGGGCACCGCCTGGGCACCGAGGAACGCAACCGCAGCCGTCCCGGCCGACTCGGTGCCGAACGCGCTCTGACCAGGACCGAAGACGTGCTCGCCCGCTACGGCTTCGAGCCGGACCGGGAGACGTCGACCTGCGTCCGGCTGCGCAACTGCCCGTTCCACCCGTTGACCGCCAGGTCGCCGGAGCTGGTGTGCGGGCTCAACCACGCCTTCCTGCGAGGCTTCCTGGCCGGACTGCAGGCCCGGTCCGTGGAGGCGGTGCTCGACCCGCGGCCCGGGGAGTGCTGCGTCGCCCTGCGCAGCACCTGACAGTTCACCAGCGGGCGCGAGACTGGGGGTGCGCCCGCTGATGAACGGATCAGCGGGCGGAGCTCACGGATTCCGGCTCCGCCACCGCCGGTTCGGCGGCCTGGCGCCGGAAGGGCGCGGCGAGGGTCGGCAGGATGTGGCGGCGGTTGCGGATGAGCGCGGCGATCGCGATCACGGCGTAGATGCCGCACAGGACGTAGCGAGCGGTCTGGCCGGGCAGCGCGAACTGCGCCGCGAACAGCCCGAGCAGCGTCCACGCCGCCCAGCGCGGGAAGCGCAACGCCAGCAACGCGGACACGCCGAGCACCGTTTGCGTCGCGGTGAGCAGGAACTCCTCCACCTGGCGGGCGTCGAGCTGCAGCGCCGTTCCGCCGCCGCCGAGCAGGTAGGCCACCGGCAGGCTGCCCACCAGCAGCGTCCACTGGTTGACCTTGCTGGAGATCAGCGTGCCGATCGCGTCGGCGCCCTTGCCGCGGACGGCGAACAGGATCGCCACGATGAACTCGGGCGCCTCCGAGGCCAGCGGCGCGAGCCACTGCACCAGCAGGAACTTGTCGATGCCGAGCTGGGTGCCGGTTTCGATCAGCGAGTGGGCGAACGGCTCGGCGCAGGCGACGATCACCGCGGCGGAGAACACGAACAGCGCGATCACCAGCGGCCGGCGGACGTGCTTGGGCAGCCCGCCGATGGTGGCGGCGGTACCGACCAGATCGGGTTCTTCCGCCTCGGCGCGCGAGACCTTCCACAGGTAGAACACGAAGAAACCGAGCAGCGCGAACCCGAGCAGCAGCGAGATCTGGCCGGTCGCGGGCACCACGAAGGCGACCACCGAGGCGATCGCGAGGAACCCGAGCTCCACCCGGTTGCCGGACTCCAGCGTCAGCTCGCGCACGGTCTTGCCGGTGCGCCGCTTGGCCAGCGCGAGCGCGACGATCACCACGAGCGACCAGCCCAGACCGAGCAGCAGCCGGTTGGAGCCGGTCATGTTCGCCGCGGCGTAGGCGACGTAGGTGGGATCGCTGCCCGCGGTGTAGGCGAAGAAGAGGTCGACCGCGTACTCGGGCAGCACGGCGATCACGGCGAGGATGGCGATCGCCAGGCCGCCGGAGATGTCGACCTGCGCCGCCTCCGCGGCCCAGGCCAGCACGAACGACGAGGCCACCACGGCCATGCCGAACAGCAGCAGGCCGAGCACCGGGCTCACCGGCAGCCCGCCGAACCGGATGATCAACGCGGGCACCGCCAGCGCTCCGCAGAGCGCGAGCGGACGCAGCAACTTGGTGAACATCGAGCACCTTCCCGGACGTGGCCTGCCTCGGCCGGGACGTCCAGGGGTCTCGGCCAGGCACAGATCAGCTGGCCGAAGGTCTCGTCCACCCGCGTTGCGGGCGCCACCGCCGGAGACGGATCTCAGCGTGTCGACGGTGGGCTTGCGGACTACTCCCCTTCGGAACGAGAGCAACCCTCGCAGTCATTTCGTAGTTTTCGCAACCAACGAAGTGTTTGCGCGGCGGCCACCAAGGGGTTGTGCGATGCGGAACAATCGAACTCGCCATGCCGAAAATTCCCGCGCTGCCCACCGCAGAACCAGGCCTGCCCAGGCAGGACGCCGAACCGACCGAGGCCCAGCTGACCGCCGCAGCGGCGACGTTCGCCCTGCTCGCCAGCCCGCCGCGGCTGCACCTTGTGTGGTTGATCACGCACGGCTCGTACGACGTCGGCACGCTGGCCAAGCGGGTCGGCATCAGCATCGCGACGGTCAGCCAGCACCTGAGCAAGCTCCGGCTGGCGGGCGTGATCACGGCCCGCCGCGACGGCCGCCGCCACCTCTACACCGTCGACGACCCGCACGTGGTGACGCTGGTGGAGCAGATCTTCGACCACATCGCCCCGGACGGCACCCTCGCCCCGGACCCGCCGACGACGCGCTGAACCGGCGCGCCTGCTCGGCCGAGCCATAAGCCTGGCTTATGCCCACCTCGGGAATCGGCCTCTACTCGGGCCCGGAGGCCGGAGGTTTGATGCCTGCTATCCCTACTAGGAGGTAGCGCGATGGCATCACCCCCGGACACGGCGTCGGCGGAGCACGTGGCTCCCACCAAGCGGCACCGGTCCATCTGGTCGGTTCGGATCGGTGTCATCCCGCTGCCGTTCTACGCCCTGCTGGTCGTCGTGCTCGCGGTGCTCGCCTGGCAGGACGACCTGAAGGCCGACATCCCGACGATGGCCGCGCTGCTCGGTGTCTGCAGCTACACCTGCTACGAGGTCGGGCGACGCATCCCGGGCTTCCGCTCGATCGGCGGGCCCGTCATCCTGGTGACCTTCCTGCCCGCTTTCCTGGTCGCCGCCGAGTGGATCCCCGCCGATCTGGCCAAGCACGTCTCGACGTTCTACAAGTCCACGAACTTCCTGTACGTGTTCATCGCCGGGATCATCGTCGGCTCCATCCTGAGCATGAACCGCACCGTGCTGATCAGGGGCTTCCTCAAGATCTTCGTGCCGCTGGCCGCCGGCTCGGTGGCCGCGCTGGTGGTCGGCTCGCTGGTCGGCTGGGCGATCACCGGCGACCTGCACCGCACCGTGTTCTTCATCGTCGTGCCGGTGATGGGCGGTGGCCTCGGCGAGGGCGCCATCCCGCTGACCCTCGGCTACGCGCAATCCGGCGCCGGCCCGGCGGAAACGCTGCTGGCGCAGGTGCTTCCGGTGGTGCTGCTGGCCAACGTCTGCGCGATCGTCTTCTCCAGCGTGCTGTCCATGATCGGGCAGCGCTTCCCGCAGACCACCGGCTTCGGCAAGATCCAGCCGGCCAAGGACGACGGGCTCGACCTCGCCGAGAGCGAGCAGCCCGCGTTCGACATCCGGCAGCTGGCGGCCGCCGGGTTCATGGCCGTCGCGCTTTACCTGCTCGGCGAGGCCACGCACGCGCTGTTCGGCTGGCCTGCGCCGATCGTGATGCTGGTGGCCGCGATCGCGCTGAAGCTGACGCGCTGGCTGCCGCGCAGCCTGGAGCACCACTCCGGCCTGGTCTACGGCTTCATGTCGACCGCCGTGACCTATCCGCTGCTGTTCGCCATCGGGGTGTCGTCCACGCCGTGGAACGAGCTGCTCAAGGCGTTCACCGCCGGCACCGTCATCACCATCGTCGTCACCGTGATCACCATGATGGCCACGGCCTTCCTGGTGGGCCGCTGGATCGGCATGTACCCGGTGGACACCGCGATCGTCATCGGCACCCACACCGGCATGGGCGGCACGGGCGACGTCGCGATCCTCAGCGCCACCCGGCGGATGGCCCTGATGCCGTTCGCGCAGATCGCGACGCGCATCGGCGGCGCGATCACGGTGACCATCGCGCTCATCGCGCACGCCAACCTGTACTGAGAGGTGGAAAGCCAGTGCAACCGCTCCGCGGCGTGACCGTGGTGGCCCTCGAACAGGCCATCGCCGCGCCTTATGCCAGCCGGCAGCTCGCGGATCTCGGCGCGCGGGTGATCAAGGTCGAGCGGCCCGGGGCCGGCGACTTCGCGCGCCAGTACGACTCCCGCGTCGACGGGCTGAGCTCGCACTTCGTGTGGGTCAACCGCAGCAAGGAATCGCTGACGCTCGACATCAAGGATCCGCGCGGCATGGCGGTGCTGCGGCGGCTGCTCGGCACCGCGGACGTGTTCATCCAGAACCTCGCGCCGGGCGCGGCGGCCCGCATGGGCCTCGGTGCCGAGGAGTTGCAGGCCGGGAACCCCGGGCTGGTCGTGTGCGACATCTCCGGCTACGGCCAGGGCGGACCGTACGAGTCGATGAAGGCCTACGACCTGATGGTGCAGAGCGAGGCCGGGCTGCTGTCGGTGACCGGTTCCGGCGAGGACATCGCCAAGGTCGGCATCTCCGTCTCCGACATCTCCGCCGGGATGTACGCGTACAGCTCGATCCTCGCGGCGCTGCTGGAACGCGCGAACACCGGCAAGGGCGCGCACATCGACGTGTCGATGCTGGAATCCACCGTCGAGTGGATGGGTTTCCCGCTCTACTACACCTACGACGGCGCCGAACCGCCGCCGCGCGCGGGCGCGGCGCACGCGACGATCTACCCGTACGGCCCGTTCACCGCGGGCGACGGCAAGGTCATCATGATGAGCATCCAGAACGAGCGGGAATGGCGGGCGTTCTGCGACCGGTTCCTCGGGAGGCCGGAGCTCGCCGAGGATCCCGACTACGCGGGCAACGCCAACCGCAACGCCAACCGCGAGCAGCTGGGCCGGATCATCTCGGCCCGCTTCGCGGCCCTGACCGGCGACGGAGCGACCGAGCTGCTGACCGCCGTGCCGGTGGCCTGCGCCCGCGTCAACACCCTCGCCGACGTGTGGGAACACCCGCAGCTGGCGGCGCGCGGCCGGTGGCACGAGGTGCAGACGCCGCGCGGACCGGTGCCCGCGCTGGCGCCTCCCGGGCCGGTCAATCCCGCGCCGCGGATGGATCCGATCCCAGACGTCGGCGAGCACACCAGGAAGATCCTGGCCGAGCTCGGCCACGGGGAGTCCGATGTGGACGAACTTGTTCGAGATGGGGTGGTGTGATGGAGAACGCGGTCACCTGGCTGTTCGTGCCCGGGTCACGTCCGGAGCGGTTCGCCAAAGCCGTTGCGGCGGGCGCGGATGCCGTCATCGTCGATCTGGAGGACGCGGTCCCGGCGGACGCCAAGGCGGCGGCGCGGGAGAACCTGCGCGCCGCGTGGCCGATCGGCTCCGGCGTGGCGGTGCGCATCAATGCGCGCAACAGCCCGGAATTCGACGCCGACGTGGAGCTCTGCCGGGAGCTCGGCCCCGACGCGGTCGTCCTGCCGAAGACCGAGAGCGCGCAGGACGTGCAGGCGACCGCCGAGGCCACCGGTCGACCGGTGCTCGGTCTCATCGAAACGGCGCGGGGATTCGTCAACCTCGGCGAGATCTGCGCTGCTCCGGGCCTGGCCCGGCTGGTGTTCGGCAGCATCGACCTGGCGCTGGATCTCGGCGTCACGGCCGACGCAGCGCTGGACGCCTCGCGCGCGGACCTGGTCCGCTGGTCGGCGGCGTGCGGGCTGCCCGCGCCGGTCGACGGCGTCACGCCGTCGATCAACGACACCGAAGCCGTCGAACGGGATTCGCGCCGCGCCAAGGAATGGGGCTTCGGCGCGAAGCTGTGCATCCACCCCGCGCAGCTGCCGATCGTCCGCGACGCCATGCGCCCGAGCGCCGAGGAGATCGCGTGGGCACGACGCGTGGTCGACGCGGACGAGCAGGCGAACGGCGCCGCGGTGTCGCTGGACGGCGCGATGATCGACCGGCCCGTGGTCGAGCGCGCCCGGCGGTTGCTGCTCGCGGCGGGCTAGCGGCGAGCGGTTGGGCGCTTTCGCGCGAAACCGGCGTTCCCCGTGCGGGAGGGGCGTCGGCTTCGCGCGAAAACGGCATCCCGAGACGCTCCGGGCGATGCGTGGTTGAATCCGCCGACGAGGTTCGTGGACCAAGCACCTGGAACGAGGTCGACGTGGACATCGCTCACCTGCGCGACTTCATCACCGTCGTCGACTCCGGCAGCCTGACCCGCGCCGCCGCCCGGCTCTACGTCTCGCAACCGGCGCTGAGCCAGCGGATCGCCCACCTGGAAGCCGAGCTCGGCGTCCGGTTGCTGGAGCGCGGGCCGCGCGGCGTGACGCCCACCGCGGCCGGCCGCGCCCTCTACCGCGACGCGCAGCAGCTGGTGCGGCAGTTCGACCGGATCGCCGGCGACGTGCTCAGCGGCGATGAGATCCACGGCCCGGTCGCCGTCGGGCTGCCGACGACCGTTTCGGTGCGCCTGGCGCCGGCGCTGTTCTCCTGGACGAAGGCGCACCACCCCGGCATCCACCTCCAGCTGTTCGAGTCGATGAGCGGCTACATCCAGGAACTGCTCACCCTCGGCCGCCTCGACCTGGCGGTGCTCTACCGCGACGACGACACCGTCCGCCCGGCCGAAACACCGCTGTACTCGGAAGACCTCTTCCTCATCGGGCAACCGAAACCGCCCGCGGCCGACGAGGACGAGATCGGGCTGGCGGACCTGCACGACACGCCGCTCGTGGTGCCTGGCGGCCGCAGCAACCTGCGGGCGCTGATCGACCAGGCGTTCGCGGCGCAGGGCCTGGTGCCGTCGATCGTCGCGGACGTGGACTCGCTGGGCGCGATGATCCGCATCGCGGCCGGCGGCGAGGCGTGCACGATCCTGCCGCTGTCGAGCGTCGCAGATCAGGAGAACCACCGGGAGCTCGGGGTGCGGCGAATCCGCAATCCGGTCATCTCGCGCAGCGTCGCGGTGTGCAACGCCGTCGAGTACTACCCGTCCCGGGACGCGGTGGCGGCGGTACAGGAAGGCATCACGGTGGTGACGAGGCAGATGGCCGCTGCCGGCGAGTGGCCCGGGATCCAGCTCGCCTAGCGCCTTTCCGCGAGCTGGTCTGGCAGTCTGTTCGAGTGCTGGAGATCGCGGACAAGCTGGGCTCGGTGCTGTCGGCCCTGATCGGGCTCATCGGCCTGGGCCTGACCGTGTACGGCTTCCGGCTGCAACGCCGCGCGACCCGGCCAGCCGCCTCGCCGCCGATCGCGAACGCCCCGCTTCCGTCAGACCCGACCGGCCTGCCGCAGTCCGGGCCGGTCCGGCTGGAGGTCCCGGACCGCTCCGCCTGGGTTCCGTCGTCGGAATACCTGCCACCCGGGCAGTCCACGGGGACGGATCAGGGCTTCGGCTACCCGCCGATGCAGCAGCCGTACGTTCCGGGGCAGGCGGCGCCGCGCCGAACGGTCCTGGTCATCGGCCTGGTCCTGCTCGCCGTCGCGATCGTGCTCGGCGTCGCCACCTGGATCCTGTAGCGATTCCGGCAGATGTGCCCGGAGGCGGCTTCCCACCGGGCACCACCTGCCAGGCCTGACCCACGGGTCGTGAGTACTTTGGGCTGCTATAGAGCCTGTTTCCAAACTCGTCCTGCGTGGCGGTGTGGGTGGCGGAACCTCAGAGGTCTTCTCGGCTGTGGGATCCCCGACTTATGTATGACCAATACGCGGCATCGGGGCTGTCCTCGCGAGAAGACCTCTGAGAACCCGCGGCGGTGCCGGTTGCGTAGGTGGGCTAAGCGGCTGCGCCGCTTCAAAGACAAAACGCCCGCGTTACCACATCCGCACGTCACCACATCCCAAACAGCCTCTATAGCGACACAAAGTGCTCACGAGCCTGCTGCATCGAACGCTCAAGGCCAGCGAGATCATCGGCGGCCTTGCATGGGCTTTCGCCGGTCGGCACCGTTCAGGGCTTGCGGCCGACTCCGCCGAGGAGGTTGTGTTCTGCGTCCGACGGTTCTGCCAGGCGGGGTCCGTCGGGCCACCAGTCGAAGAGGTACGTCAGGCCCGGTTCGATCATTTCCAGGTCGTGGAACAGCGCCTGGATCTCGTCGCGCTTCCGGTAGTAGCAGGTGCCCATCATCGCCTTGAACTCGGCTTGGGCGTCCACCGCCAGCTTGGCCCGGGACGTGCCGTCGTCCGGGTTGTAGAGGTGCGAGATCGCGAGGAACGAGCCCGGGGCCAGCGCGTCGATGTAGGTCGACATGATGCCGACCGGATCGCGGTCGGCCGCCACGTGGTGCATCGTGTTGCCCTGGATCAGCGCCACCGGGCGGGTCAGGTCCAGGTACTTGGCCACCACCGGGTTTTCGAGGATCTCCGCGGGGTTTCGCATGTCACCGGACTCGAAGTGGGTGTACTCGTTGTCGACCAGCAGTGCTCGGCCGTGCGCGACGACCGACGGGTCGATATCGAAGTAGATCACCCGCGCCTCGGGGTTGAGTCGCTGCGCCGCCTGGTGGGTGTTCTCCGCGCTCGGCAGGCCCGAGCCCAGGTCGAGGAACTGGTCGATGCCGACCTGCCCCGCGAGGTAGCGGACCACCCGGATAAGCCAGCCCCGGCACTGCTTCCCGACCTGCACCGCGTCCGGGGCGATCTTCAGGATCTGCTGCAGGACATCGCGGTCCACCTCGAAGTTGTCCTTGCCGCCGATGAAAGCGTCGTACACCCGCGCGATGCTCGGCTTGGAGGTGTCGATCTGCGTCCTGTCAACAGCTGCCATGGTCGAATCCACTCAGTCCTCGTGGTGTTGATCACGACAGGGTAGGCCCGTTCGGGCAATTCCCATGGCGTTTCGGGAGAAATCCTGTCCGGGGTACGACCTGGCGATAAAGAGCCGGTCTGTTGCAGTCCCTCACTTGGTAAGGACGTGGCGGCGGCCGGCCAGCCGTCATGGGCCGACGGGGTCTGCGGGTGTGCTGCGGGAGGCAGGATCGAAGAGGGCGGCGTGACGCAGGTGTTCGGCGAGTGAGGCGACGGCCGTCGAGGCGGCATGGTCCTTGACGCCCCAGGCCAGCAAATGGTGGCGGCGAGCCCAGGGGTCTTGCAGTTCGCACACCTCGAGTGGCTGGTGGGGGTCGATGGCGGGACGCGGTACGACGGCGAGCCCGACTCCGGCGGCGGCGAGCGCGACGAGGACGTTGAGATTGGCGACGGTGGTGCGGTAGCGCACCACCGGGGCGTGTGGCGCGAGGTGCTTCTCGATCCAACGGCGCAGCGAGGAGTCGGCGTTGAGTCCGATGAGAGGGTGTTCGGCGACCTCGCTGTAGGTCAGCGCGGTCCGCTCGGCGAGGATTCCTCCTGCCTGGCCGATCACGACGAGGGAGTCGTCGCCGAGGGGCTCCATGTGCAGGCCGCAGTCACGGGCCTCGTCGTCAAGGACCACACCCAGGTCCGCCTCGCCGTCGGCGAGCATCCGCACGGTCTGCGGGGTGCGGCTCTCGGACACCGTGACGTCGACGTCCGGATGTGCTCGGAGGAACGAGACCAGAGCCCTCGGCACGAGCCGGTGCATCGCGGAGCCGCCGCCCAGCAGGGTCAGGGGCGCGGTGGGAGACCGGGTATAGCTCGCGACGGCACTTTCGAGTCGCGCGGTCTGGGCGAGCACGTCCCGTGCGTGACGGGCCAGGGTCGTCCCGGCCGGTGTCGGCCGCACGCCCCGCCGGCCGCGGATCAGCAGTGCCACGCCGGCCTGGCCTTCCAGCGAGCGCACTCTGGCGCTGGCCGAAGGCAGGCTCAGGTGCATCCGGCGAGCACCCGCCGTGATCGACCCCTCGGTCACGATGTGGAGAAAGAGCCGCAGGTCGTCCAGGTCATAGCGCACCGTCTCAGCCTAAGTCTCAGCCTAAGTCTGGGTACGTCGATTACGCATTGTGGACCCACTGGTCACGGGACGATGCTCGGGCTGTGATCGAGATTTTGCTCGTCCTGCTGACCGGCATCGCCGCAGGAGCGCTGAACGCCATCGGTGGTGGGGGTACGTTCGTCGCGCTGCCCGCTCTCGTCGCGTTCGGCCTGCCACCGGTGACCGCGAACGCGTTATCGCGGGTCGCCCTCGTGCCTGGGGCCGTGGCCAGCGCGTGGGTCTACCGACGCGAGCTCACCCCGGTCGGGGGAACGTCCACGAAGGCGCTGACGGCGATCAGCATGGTCGGCGGCGGGGTCGGTGCCGGCCTGCTGCTGGCACTGCCGGCATCGTCGTTCGACGCCGCGGCGCCCTGGCTGCTCGCCTCCGCCACGCTGATCCTCGCTTTCGGGCGGCGCCTCCCCCAGGCGTTGAGCATCGTGCTGGGCCGCTCGGTCGGTATGAGTCCCCGAGCCGTCCTGATCGGTCAGTTCTTCCTCGCCATATACGGCGGATACTTCGGCGGTGCCGTAGGCATCACGATGATGGCACTGTGGAGCGTCGGGCTCGGACTCGACGCCGCGGCCAGCAACCCGATGCGGGTCGTGCAGCTCGCGGCCGTCTTTCTCAGCGCGGCCGTGCTGTTCCTCTTCGCTTCGGACGTACTGAGCGCTCCGCTCGTCCTCGCGGCCATCCTGGTCGGCGCGGTGGCCGGAGGCTGGGCCGGCGCCCACCTCGCCCGCCGTCTCCCCGCCTCGCTACTGCGGGGCAGCATCCTGGCCATCGCTGTGCTCATGACTGTCATGTACTTCTTGCGCGGCTGAGAGCGCGCGGATGCGGCAGGCGCGAGGCGGGCGATGGCCTGCGAGGGGTGAGAGCCGGCCGTTCCGCGCGTAACGCCGGTCCGATCGGTGAGCACGAGCCGAAGCCCGACGACACCACCTGTTCCCCCTGGCACCGCACCGACTTTCGCCGGCCTGGTCCCAATTTGACGACATACCGGGAAGCACTCCTGATCGCTCGGAGGAGAGAGATGGTCACACCGTCGTCCGCCACACCGTCCGATGTTGCCCGGCTGCAGCGACAGTTCGCCGTGCGCGCTTTGGCCCTCGCGCTCCTCCTTGGCATCACGGGCGAAATGCTGCTGACCATTCTCGCCGCGCTCATCGGTCTCGGACTCCTCGTGCTGTCGGCCGAGTGACCCGCGGGCTACCGACCCGACCGGAATGCGGCCGCCCGAGGCGTACCCGTGCGTCTGAGAGCACCAGTACCTCCACCTCGGCCGAGACCGGTTCGAAGCGCACCGGCAGGCTGCTGATCCCGGCGCGGAGGTTGGAGCAGATCGGTCACGGCACAGTAGGCCCGTTCTGGCGATCCCCATGGCTTTTCGGGAGAAACCCGGCCCGGGAGGTTCCCGGGCCGGATCTCACCGTTCAGCGGGGCACGCTGTAGAGCACGCGTTTGCCCGGGTACTCCGTCACCGTCCAGACCTCGTTCTTGCCCGACCAGTACGACAGGTCCTCCACGCCGATCGCCACCTCTCGGTCCGGACCGTCCACTGTGAGCACTCCTGCTCCCGTTGCCTTGTCCGGCAACGCCGCCTGGAAGTGGCCCGGGCCGGTTTGGCCTCCGCCCGTGCTGCTGAGGTACCAGCGGCCGTCCGTCGCCGTTGCGCCTTGCACGCGCGGCTTCGGCAGGCGGAGTGCCGACTTCGCGCGCCAGATGCCGTCGCCGTCCGGGCTCGGCAGGCCCGTTGCTCCGTCCAGGTCCCAGCGGGCCACCCGGCCGTTCAGGTTCGGGTCGCCCTGGTCACCGCAGTACTCGCCGGTCAGCAGCGTGTCCGGGTTGGTGCTGCGGTCCAGCGACACGTACGAGTAGCGCTGCCTGCCTCCCGCCAGGCACTTGTAGTCCGCCGGGTGGTCGACCACGCCCTCCGGGTTCGACCAGCCCGCCACCTGCGGCATCACGTAGCGGTAGCCGAAGCCGTAGTACACGTTGTTCTGGCGGCCCACCTGGTTCTGGTCGGCCGTGTCGCCGTTCGTCGCCGACTTCAGGTCGAAGATCGAGCGCATGTCGAACACCCTGATGCCGCGGGCCGTGTCGACGAGGTAGAGGTAGTTGCCGTACCAGACGATCCCGCCCGCGTGGACGCTGCCGCCGTTGCCGGCCTGCGGCGTGGTGACCGCCTCGTAGGACGGGTTCCCGTTGCTGTTGATGTACGGGTAGACCAGCAGCACGTGCTGGTACTTGCTGGTCGCCGGGTCGAGGAAGGAGACCCGCACGCCCTTCACCGGGCTGGTGTCCTTGTTGTACCAGCTGACCAGCAACGCCTGCTTCGTTCCCCACTGCTGGTCTTCCTGCGCGTCCGCGACGGTCGTGACGCCCTGCGGCATCCATTCCGTCGTGTCGGTGTCGCCCGCGTTGAAGCAGAACTTCCGCAGCGTCGGTTCCTTCATCGTGTCCAGCGCCGGCGAGGTGCAGGCGCTTCCGGTGCTGCCCTGGCGGTTGGCCTGCTCCAGGATGTTCTGCACGCCGAGCTTCGGCAGTTGGGCGTCCAGCTTGTCGACCCTCGACTGCAGGTCACCGCTGGTGTTGTTGAGCACGAAATCGTTGAGGTTGGGCGCATCCGCCGGGGCTGCCGCGGCGGGCAGGGCGGCCAGCGTCGTCGTCACCACGGCCGCCGATAGCGCCGCGGCCAACAGGTTTCGTCTGCTCACCGGTGTCTCCTTCTGGTCGAGAGCGGCGAACATCGGGAGGCTACGCGGACAAACGCTGCGACAGAACGGAATTCACCTGTTCGCCCGCCACCGTTCGGCCGCGCGACCGGGTAGCGGTGCGCCAAAGCGCGCAGCGCCGCGGTTCGGGCCAGGCGAGCTCGGGGTTTTGACTGGTCAAGGGCCGTGCGTACTTTTTGTCGCTATAGAGGCTGTTTTGGATGTGGTGACGTGCGGTTGTGGCAACGTGGGGCTTTTGTCTTTGAAGCGGCGCAGCCGCTTAGCCCACCTTCGCAACTTGCACCGCCGCGGGTTCACGGTGCCCACCCCTCCGGGGTTCTCCCAGCGAGGACAGCCCCGATGCCGCGTATTGGTCATACACAAGTCGGGGATCCCACAGCCGAGAAGGCCGCGGTGACTCCCGCAGGGGGGCCGCCACCCGCACCGCTAAGCAGGACGAGTTTGGAAACAGGCTCTACAGCGACACAAAGTACGCACGGGTCACGGGCCCCTATGCTGCACCGGGATCCTCGATCGACTCGGGAGGCGCGGTGGACGTCGATCCGGCGGAGCTCGACGACGCCATCGCGCAGCGGTATGCGCAGCTCAGCGACGAGCTCGACGACGAAACCGCCTACCAGGTCCTAGTGGAGCTGGCGGACTTGCTGCTGCACCGCGCCGAGACCACCGGTGCCGACGTCGACGACGTCATCCAGGTCGCGGGGAGCCTGCTCAACGCCCTCGCCGAAGACTCCCCCGCCCGCGCCGCGCCGCTCTACCAGCTGGGCTTGGCGCACACGATGCGCGCCGAGCGCGGGGCCACAGACGAATTCCGCACCGCCGTCGACTACCTGCGGCAGCTGCGGCCACTGCTGCCCGACGATTCGGCCGAGATCCTGGCGCGGATCGGCCTGATCACCGCTCAGACGGCGTTCATCCTGGAGGCCTTCGAGCACGTCGACGACGCACTGGCCGATCTCAACGCGGCGTTCGGGCAACTGCCGGACTCGTTGCTGCGGAACCAGGTTCGCTTCCGGCGCGGGGCGATGCACCTCACCCGGTACCTGTCGATGGGCGGCGACGAAACCGATCACCGGACCGCCACCGAAGACCTAACCGCGACGCTCGACGTGCTGTCCGACGTGCACACCTCGGACGCCTGCCACATCGGCCTCGCCTTCCTGCTGCTGACCCGGGAAATACCCGCCGAGTTGCGCCGCGGCCGCATCACCTCCGATGTCGCCGACCGGATCTCGCTGACGACTCCGACCGAGGATCTCGCCGAGGTGCGCCGGCACCTCGACGCGATCTCCCCGGACGGCGCCGGCGACGGCTCCGTGACCACCTTGAAGGTCATCGTCAACGCGGTGGGGAACCTGGACGGCTCGACCACCGAGGACTGGACGACCGCGATCAGCGAACTCGACGACGCGACGAGTTCCTGGTCCGAGGAAGAACCCGGCAAGCAGGAAATCGCCGCGCTGCAAGCGGGTCTGGCCGCCAAGCTCGCCGAGGTCAGCGGCAGCGCCGAGGACGCCGACGCCGCGACGGCCCAGATCGCCGCGGCCACCGCGGCCTTGCCCGCCGACCACCCCATGCGTTCGCTGCTGCTCAGCGGCCTGCGCTTCACCTCCACTCCGCCTGGCAAGACCGCTCCGGACCTCGACCCGGCTGAGAACGCCGCCACGATCCGGCGGCTGGAGCAGGCGTTGGAACAGTTCTCGGACGACGACCCGGATCGGGCGAAGGTGCTCACGCAGCTGACCTCGACGCTGTTCACGTCCGTCGCGACCGACCGCGCGCAGTCGCCGGCTTCCCTCTCCCGGGTCCGGGAACTGAGTGACCAGGCGATCCGCCGCGGCTCCGCCGACCCGGTCAACACCGGGATCAACCACTTCCTGCTGGGCGCCGCCGAGAGCTTCCAGGTGATCAACGACCGCGCCGAGGACAAGCTCACTTCGGCGGTCGCGAACATGCGGCGCGCCGACGAGTTGCTGCCCGCCGACCACAAGTTGCGGCCGCTGATGATGCCGTGGCTGAGCTGGCTGCTCACCCAGCGGTTCATGGCCTTCGGCGGCCAGGAAGATCTCGACGCCGCCCGCTACTACGCGGCGGGCACCGGCAAGAACAACCAGGTCGCGCGCTTCGCCGCCGCCCTGAGCCGGCTTTCGCCGCACCGGCTCGACGCCGGCGCATTGGGCGAGGTGGCCGCCGAGCTCGAACAGCTGGCGTCGGAGATGTCGCCGGACGACTTCCTCCAGCCCAGAATCGCGAGCGCGCTGGGAACGGCGCGAATGCTTCGGAGCATGGTCGACGGCGAGGACTTCAGCTTCGACGGCGCCAACACGGGCGAGGCGCGCAACGCGATGAACGCCGTCCTCGACGCGGCGGCCCGCGTTCCGGACTACCACGTCGACCAGCCGAACGAGGCCCTCGGCGCCGCGAACGCGTGCGTGGTGCAAGGCATGGCCACCCGGGATCTCACGCTGCTCAACCGCGGTATCGGCATGATGGTCGAGATCTGCGGCAAAACCGACCTGTTTCCGCGCGAGCGCCGGCACGCGCTGGACATGCTGGGAACCGCGTTGCGGATCCGCTACGAGTTCGCCCGCGATTCGCGCGATCTCAACAACGCCATCGACCGGTTCGAGCAGGTGCTTCGCGAGTTCGAGTTGGAGCCGGGCGCTTTCGAGACCGCGAACCTGTTGAACTCGCTGGCCGACTGCTACGCCACCCGCGGCGACACTGCGCGCCGCGATCCGCAGCGCGCGGTGCAGAACGGGCTTGAGGCGTTGCGCGAGCGGGCGCGAAACGTGCTGCTGCAATCCAGTGCCCGTCGCGCGTTGGAGACCGCGAGCACCGCGTCCGGCGAAGCCGTGGAGGTGAGCCGCTGGTGCCTGGCGTCAGGTCAGCCCGAGGCCGCCGTGCAGGCGCTGGAACTGGGGCGCGGCATGGTGCTGCACGCCGCGACGGTCGATGCGAACATGCCGACCTTGTTGCGGGAGAACGGCCATGCCGATCTGGCCGATCGCTGGGAATCCGAGGTGGGTCAACAACAACCGTGGGATGTCGGTGGCGTCGGCACGGCCCGCGTCGCGGATGCCGCGCTGCCCAGCGACCTGCGGTATCGGGTGCTGCGGGCCTTCGACGGCACCGCCGCCGAAGCGCACCTGCTCGCTCCCCCGCCCGTTGCGGAGATCGCCGCCGGGTTGCGCGCCGCCCGCACTCAGGCCCTCGTCTACCTGCTGCCCGGCGTCGCGGTGCTGGTCACCGCCGACGGGCGGGTCGAGCGGGTGGAGTCGCCGCAGCTCACCGAGGACGGCCCGGTCGCCCGGTTCGACCGGCTGCAGCGGGAGCGCCCTCGCGGCGACGTCGAGGAGGAGTGGCGAGCCGCGTTGGCGAGCGTCTGCGACTGGGCGTGGACGGCGGTGCTGAACCCGGTGCTGGACCTGGTCGCCGCCGGTTCCCGCGAGCGCCCGCTGCGAATCGTGTTGGTGCCGGCCGGAAAGCTCGGCACGGTGCCGTGGCATGCCGCGCGGCGACGGGTGCCCGGCGGCAAGGTCCGGTACGTCTGCCAGGACGCCGTCATCTGCTACGCCGCGTCGGCGCGGCAGTTCGTCGAGGCCGGTCGGCGCGAAACCCGTTCCTGGGCAAGCGAACCGGCGCTGGTGCGGACACCGGAGCTGCACTTCAGCCGGCACGAGCTCGGCCACATCTACGAGACGCACTACAAGCACGGCACCTACCTGGGCAAACCGTCCGATCCGCGGCGCCGCCGGCAACGCCGCGAGACGCCGAAACCCGCCGAGGTGCTCGCGCTGCTGCCCACCGCCTCGCTGCTGCACCTGGCCTGCCACGCCACCTCGACCGACCTGCCGATCGAGTCCGCGCTGCTGCTCGGTTCCGGAGAAGTGCTGCCGGTGCAGGACATCCTGCGCCAGGCGCGGGACCGGCCGCGGGATGCCGCCGGGGCGCTCGTCGTGCTCGCAGCCTGCGCCAGCGACCTCACCGACCGGCAGCACGACGAGGTGCTGACGCTGTCCACCGCGTTCCTCGCCGCCGGTGCCGCCTGCGTCGTCGGCACCCGCTGGGAGGTCCAGGACCTGCCCACGGCCATGTTCATGATCGTGTTCCACCACTACCTCAACGCCGGTTACGCCGATCCGGCGAGCGCGCTGCGCGCCGCGCAGCTGTGGATGCTCGAGCCGCGCCGCCGCCCGCTGCCCGGGCTGCCCGAAGAACTCGCCCTCTTTTTCGCCGACATCGACCCCGCCGAGCTCGCGCACTGGGCAGGATTCACCTACCAAGGCCGGTAACACCCGGCCCTACCGAGAGGAGTCCCATGGCGCCGGCGACGTTCGGCATCGACCTCGGCACCACGCACTCGTGCATCGCGCACATCGACGAGGCGGCTCGCCCAGTCATCGCCAAGAGCGCGGTCGGCGAGGACACCACGCCCTCGGTGGTGTACTTCGAGCGGCCCGGCGCGGCGCTGGTGGGCACGGCGGCGAAGAACTCCGCGCTGCTCGCCCCGCATCTGGTGGCGCAGCTGGTCAAACGCGACATGGGGCGCAAGAACACCGAGTTCACCTACCACGGGAACCGCTACACGCCGGAGAAGATCTCCGCGCTGATCCTGCGCGAACTCGCCCGCGCGGCCGAGGAGAACACCGGGCACACCGTGCGAGACGTGGTGATCACGGTGCCCGCCTACTTCGGCATCGCCGAACGCGACGCCACCCGGAAGGCCGGTGAGATCGCCGGGCTGAACGTGCTCGACGTGCTGGACGAGCCGGTCGCCGCCGCGCTGCACCACCACGCGCTGGACAACGCGCAGCAGACCCGGCACGTGCTGGTCTACGACCTCGGCGGCGGCACCTTCGACACCACCGTGATCCGGGTTTCCGGCGACGACATCAAGGTGGTGTGCACCGACGGCGACGGCCGGCTCGGCGGCGCCGACTGGGACGAGCGGATGGTCGACCACCTGCTGGCCGCGTTCCGGGACGCGCACCCGAACCTGGATCCGAGCGCGGACGAGCTGGCCATGCAGGAATTCGCCGATCGTGCCGAAGAGGCCAAGAAGGCGTTGAGCGCCACCATGTCCCGCAACGTCGCGCTGCGGGCCGCGGGTGCCGCGGTGACGGTGCCCTTCACCCGGGAGCAGCTGGAGGAGCTCACCGCCGACCTGCTCGAGCGGACAATGGCGATCACCGAGCGGATCATCGAAACGGCCCGCGGCAAGGGCGTCGAGCGGTTCGACGAGGTGCTGCTGGCGGGCGGCATGACCCGGATGCCCGCCGTGGCGGCCGGGCTCAAGCGGCGGTTCGGGCTCGACGCCCGGCTCTCCGAACCTGACCTCGCCGTCGCCAAGGGCGCGGCGCTGTTCGCGCTGATCAGGCAGGCCAAGAAGGTCCAGGGCGCGCCGGCCGAACGGCAGCTGGGCATCAGCGCGGCCGACGTCGATGCGATGGCCAGGAAGCGGGTCGCGACCGTGGTGCCGCGAGCGTTCGGCGTCAAGGCGCTGGATCCGCGCGATCCGCTGGCGCTGACCGACCCGATGCGGGCGCGGCAGATGGTGGCGCACCTGTTGCACGCCAACACCGAGCTGCCCGCCGACACCGGCCCGTACCCGTTCCAGACGGCCATCGACAACCAGCGGATGGCCGAGATCGAGGTGTGGGAGCAGGCCGGGTCGACCCCGTCCGACGAGCTCGCCGACAACACCGAGGTGGGGCACGGCATGCTCACCGGCATCCCGGCCCGGCCGGCCGGGTGCCGGATCGAAATCACCTTCCACATGTCCGAAACCGGTGCGCTGACGGTGCTCGCCAAGGAGTTGGAGAGCGGCAACGACGTGCGCTTCGAGCTCAAGATCGGCGGCATGGACCAGAAGGCGGTGGCGAAGGCCCGCACCGACATCGCGGGCCACCAGGTGAGCGGTTGAGGAGTGTCCTCGCGAGGCACTGCCTGAGAACCCGCGGCGGTGCAAGCTGAGTCCCGCGCTGCAAGCGGCTACCGCCGCTTATAAAGCAGTCAGCCCAGCAGCGCGGCCAGCTCCTCCACCTCGGCTGTCACGCGGCTTTCCGCCTTCGGCAGCGAATAACCTTCCGGATGGTGCGTGAGCACCACGACGATGTACCGGTCGTCGCTCCCGACCAGGCCGCTGGTGTGCGCGTCGACGCCGCCGCGCCCGGCGGCCCAGGCCTGCTTGACGCCCCACGGCTGGCCGGACAGCGCACTGGGGATGCCGAAGTGCTGGTCAGTGCCGTCGGCCGCGGTGCGCGCGGAATCGCGCAGCGGGTCGAGCAACAGAGCGCGTTTCGCCTCCGGTAGCGCCAGAATGTGCTGGTACACCTTGACCATGTCGTCGGCGGTGATCAACGTGTCGCCCCACCGGCCCGGCACGTCGGGCGGTTCGGTGTCCGACAGGCCGAGGTCGGCCGCGACGCGGGTGACGATCTGCGGCCCACCGCCGGAGGACCACAGTTCGCTGGCGATCGCGTCGTCGCTGTGCGAGAGCATCCGGGTCATCCGCGGGCTCGGCCGCTTCGGGGTGACGATCCCGCGCTCGACGAGGTCGAGCCCGATGAGCAGCTTGACCAGGGAGGCCGACCGGAACTGCCGGTCCGCCTGGTCGGTGTGCAGCGTTTCCTGCTCGACCCGGTCGAAGACCACCGTGCCGGAGTCGGTTTCGCCGGAAGCCTGGCCGAAACCGAATGCGATGGCCAGAACCGCCACCACGACCAACGCTGCGACGACGGGCCAATTGTTCCGCCGCCGGGGGCGCTGTGCCCGCAGCGGCCTGGTCTTTGCTTCGAACATGGCCCCAGAGTCGCGACGCGATGTCGGCGTCAGGCCTTGGTCATGTCATCGTTTCGCTACAGAACCGCGTGGGCGCCGTGGTGGAGATCCATAATCGGCCGGTGCCGAATGTGCTGCTGATAGAGGACGACCCCGCCGTCCGGGAAGGGCTGTGCCTGGGCTTGCGCCGACACGGCCACCTGGTGGAGCCGGCGCCGGACGGCGAACGCGGCCTGCAGCTGCTGGGCGCCGCGGACATCGTGGTGCTGGACGTGATGCTGCCCGGGATCGACGGTTTCGAGGTGTGCCGCCGGATCCGGGCCGCGGGCAACGTGCCGATCATCATGCTCACCGCCCGCGGCGACGACATCGACGTGGTCAGCGGTCTGGAGGCGGGTGCCGACGACTACGTGGTCAAACCGGTGCAGGCCCGGGTGCTGGACGCGCGGATCAAGGCGGTGCTGCGCCGCAACAGCGGTGGCACGGACCAGGATCGGGAACGGCACGGCGACCTCGTGATCGACCGGGCCGCGCTGGAGGTGTCGAAGGCGGGCGAGCCGGTCCCGTTGACGCCGACCGAACTGCGGTTGCTGCTGGAGCTGTCGAAGGTGCCCGGCCACGTGCTCAGCCGCCAGCAGTTGCTGAACCTGGTGTGGGAACACGAATTCCTGGGCGATTCGCGGCTGGTCGACGCCTGCGTGCAGCGGCTGCGCATGAAGATCGAGGACGTGCCGGGCTCGCCCGTCTACATCCGGACCGTGCGCGGCTTCGGCTACCGGTTCGGCCCCCTGTGATCGGGCGCTTCCTCGGCAGGGCGCGGGGAATCCGCCCGCGGATGATCCTGATCGTCACGTTCGTCGCGCTGCTGGCGACGGTCGCGGCGACCGGGGCGAACTACGTTTCGGCCCGCCGCACCGTGCTCACCACGACGCAGGACCACTTCATGGAGCAGCTGCGCGACGACGTCGACCGGCTGGCGCCGGAGCTCCAGCTGCCCCTCGACCAGGCCGCCCTCGACGAGCTCGCCGGCCGGCTCGGCAGGCGCACCATCGTCGTCTACGGGAACCTGACCGCGAAGAACGCGACGTACTCGGACGCGGCGATCCCGGCCGACCTGCGGGCGACGGTGCGCGACGGGTCGCGGGTCGTGTTCCAGCGGGCCGACAACTACGGCGCCGCCATGCTCATCGTCGGCATGCCCGTGCTGACCACTGACGAGCACTTCCAGCGGCGTCCGTCGGGGCTCGAGGTGTACGGCTGGTTCCCGCTCTACGAAGAGGAGCGGCAGATCCAGGAGTTCGCGACGAACGGCTGGCTAACCGGTGCCGTCGCGGTGCCGCTCGCGGTGATCGTCGCCTGGCTCGCCGCCAGCGCGGTGTTGCGGCCGGTGCGCCGGCTGCGCGACGCCGCCCGCAGCCTCGCCCGCGGCGACCTGACGACGCGGCTGCCCACTCGCGGCTCGGACGAACTCGCCGAGCTGGCGCGGACTTTCAACGACAGCGCGGCCAGCCTGGAGGCTTCGGTCGGCGAGCTGCGGCGGATGGAGGCCGACGCCCGGAGGTTCGTCGCGGACGTGTCGCACGAGCTGCGCACTCCGCTGGCCGCGATGACGGCGGTCAACGAGGTGCTCGACGAGGAAGGCGCGCGGCTTCCCGGCGACGCCGGCACCGCCGCCCGGTTGATCAGCTCGGAGACGAAGAAGCTCGCACGGCTGGTGGACGACCTGATCGAGATCTCCCGGTTCGACTCCGGCGCCGCCCGGCTCGACCGGCAGGAAACCGACCTCGGGGAGCTGATCACCGGGACGCTGCGCACCCGTCAGTGGGCCGACCGGGTCGAGGCCGACCTGCCGCCGGGGATCGTCGCCGAGGTCGACGGCCGGCGGGTGGACGTGATCGTGGCGAACCTGGTGGGCAATGCGCTCCGGCACGGCGAGCCGCCGGTGCAGGTGCGCCTGCGCAGCGCCAACGGGCAGGTCGTCGTCGAGGTCACCGACCACGGCCCGGGCCTGCCGGAAGACGTGCTGCCGCACGTGTTCGGGCGGTTCTACAAGGCCGATGCGGCGCGCACCCGGTCAGAGGGCAGCGGGCTCGGGCTGTCGATCGCGCTGAAGAACGCGACGTTGCACGGCGGCATCATCGAGGCGGGCAACCAGCCCGGTGCCGGCGCGAAGTTCACGCTGCGGTTGCCCCAGGAGGTCTCGTGAAACGCATCGCCTTCGCGGCCGTGCTGCTGCTCGTGCTCACCGGTTGCGGCGTGCAGCCGACCGACGTGGTGCTCGCTGGGCAAGGGCCGGACGGCATCGCGCGGGGGCCGGTGCTGTACTTCGTGACCGGCGAGCCCGGCCAGGTCAGGCCGTCGATCCGGGAGACCGGGCGGCTCGGCACCGTGACCGACGCGCTCCGCCTGCTCGCCGCCGGGCCTACCGATGCCGAAGGCGCGGCCGGACTCCGCACGGAACTGCCGTTCCTCACGACCGAGCAGGTGTCGGCCGGCGCCCCGGACGCCGGGATCGTGACCGTGCAGTTGCCGGTGCCGCCGAGCACGTTGTCCGAGCTCGCTTCGACGCAGCTGATCTGCACGGCCGTCAGGGTCAGCGCGATGGCCGGTGCGAACGCGCAGAAGCTCATGGTGCGGCTCAGCGGCTCGGGAGAGATCGGGAAACCGCTGCTCTGCCCGGCCACCCGCTAGGTCGTACCCGGCTCCCGAATCCGGCGGCGATAGCCTCGTGATCATGGCGGACTGGGAGCTTCGGGCCTCTTCGGCGGCGGATGTCGAGGCGGTGGCCGAGCTGCGGGCCGTGGTGCTGAGAGCGGATCTCGAACGGCTCGGCCGGTATGACGAACAGCGCGTGCGGCAGCGGCTGCGGGACGGGTTCGAGCCGGCGCATACCTGGGCGATCGAGGTTGGCGGCGCCTTCGCCGGCTGTGTGGCGCTGCGGTCGGCCGAAAGCGCCTACTGGCTGGAGCACTTCTACCTGGCACCGGACCTGCAGGGCAGGGGCATCGGTTCTGCCGTGCTGAACAGCCTGCTGGAACGGTGCGACAGAGAAGACGCCTTGGTCCGGCTCAATGTGCTGCAGGGCAGCCCGGCCCGGAGCCTGTACGAGCGGCACGGGTTCACGGTCGAGACCGAGGACGACGTGGACGTGTTCATGGTGCGCGCCCCCGCTTCGGCTGCACCCGGCAGTTGATCGGGTTCCCGCAATCCCCGCCCCGGTTCGATGGATCTTGGTGTTGACTGAACGGCGGACACCGGAATCCGCCCACCGGACAGGAGGTCGACGTTGAGTCAGCAGCGAATGTTGGACGCGCTGGCGACCGAGTGGGACGACGTGGCCGACCGGCTCGACCCCGAGACGTTCACCAGGCTGGTCGCGCTGGTCGCCGAGCTGCAGGACGCGGCGGATTCGGAAACCTCCGCGCTGATCGCCGAGGACATCGCCTCGCTGCTCGGAGACGTGCTGCCGGTGACGCACCCGGTCCGCCAGGCGCTCGCCGAGCCCGTGTCGCGGTTCCGCCGGCCGGAGGTGGACTGGCAGCGGCTGAACACGGACCTGCGCGACCGGCTGGAGGATTCCGCGCCGCACGCCGACCTGGACCGACTGCGCGCGGCAGATTCGCTGGACGCGCAACAGGTTTCGGCAGGCGGCGGCGACCCGGCCGATCCGGATCTGATCCGGCTGCCGGCCGCCGACGGCCCCGCCCGGTGGCCCGCGTTCCAGTTCGACGTCGCGGGTGCGCCGCGCGAGCTGGTGCGCACCGTGAACCGGTACCTGCACGCCGCCGACGACCCGTGGGGCGCCGCGGACTGGTGGCTCGGGCCCAACGGCTGGCTCGGCGGGGTGCCCGCCGAGTTGATCGGCCAGGTCGACGACCGGGCGCTGATCGACGCCGCCCGCGAAGACTCGGCGGAGGTGTGAGCATGCCGATGGCCACGCCACCGCTGGAGTTCGAAGCCGTCCCGACCCGGTACGCGCTGCCCGCGGACACCACGCTGTTCCGGCTGCACGACCGCAAGCGGCACGCGGCCGAGTTCAAGCCCGCCCAGGCCGGCAACGCGCCGGGCGGCCGGTTCGACGGGACGACGACGGACCCGTTTCCCAGCTACTACGCCGGATTGCACGTGACGACGGCGCTGGCGGAGGTGCTGCTGCGCAACATCGGTTTCGGCGGCAACGGGCAGCGGCTGATCCGCCGGACGCAGATCGCCGAGCGGCGGCTAAGCGCCGTCCGCACCGCCCGCGAGCTGACCCTGGTCAGCCTGCTGACCGGGCCGGATCTGGCCGCCGTCGCCCAGGATTCGTGGCTGGTCGACGCCGACGGCAAGGACGCCTACGCGCAGACCCGGGACTGGGCGGCGTGGATCCGGGCGCAGGCGGAGTGGGCGGACGGGCTGATCTGGCCGTCCAAGCGGGACACCGGGAATCCGGCCGTGGTGCTGTTCGGCGACCGCTGCGGCGCGGACGGCCTGGACGGCGAAGAACCGGAGCTGCAGATCGACCTGGACACCCCGATCGGCGAAGCCTGGCTGGGCAAGATGCTCAAGCCCTACCGCGCAGCGGTAGCCCCCCGACCGAACTAACGCCCCGACAGACCCGGGCCCGTGAGTCCTTTGGGTCGCTATAGAGCGGAACGAGCGAACGGCCTGTTCACCTCACCTATCGAGGCGAACAGGCCGTTCGCGAAGTGGGTAGTTCGGCAGGCCAGAGGTCAGGAAGGTTCCGCCAGGCCTGTGGGGACCTGCCATTCGTAGCGGCGGCCCTTGTTCGTCATACGCAGCCCTTCCTTGAGCGCCACCCGACCGAACTCGCTGGCGAGCTTTCCGGCCAATGGCACCTTGTCGCCGGTCTTGCCGTAGCCGAAGCTCAGGTCGGACTGCAGCTGGAGCCCCAGGGACGTCCAGTCCGCGGGCGGCACCGCGAGGATGTCGGCGGTCCGGTCACCGGCCAGATGGCGCATCAGGCTCGGCCCCACGCCGGCGAAGGCCGGGCCCGGGAGCACTTCCCGGGTGAAGTCCAGCAGGGCCTTGGTCATTTCCCTCCCGGCTTCGGAAGGGGCCTGCTGCCGTTCGAGGATCCGGTCCTTGAGCACCACCGCCGAGTCGAAGTCGGACGGGTTGAGCCGCTCGTCGACGCCCAGGACGTGGCCGATCACGCGCCAGATGTGGAAGAAGTCGTCCCGGTCTCGGGCGGGCAGTTCCACGCCCAGCCGCTGCAGGCCGAGCGGGATCACGACGGCGAAGCTCAGCAACGTCCCGGCGAGGTCTTCCTGGTTGATCGGGATGCCACCGTTGTTGTCCCAATCACCCAGGCTGGAGACGTGGTAGCGCATGGTCGCGTGCAGCAGGCGGATCTTCTGCGCGGATCGCACGCCGCGGCCGTCGGCGCCGAGCCCGCCTTCGTCGAGCACGTCGACCACGAACTGCGAGGTCTCCACCAGTCGCCGGTAGACCTGCCCGGTGAGCCGCTGGGACCGGTGCAGGACCTGCACGCCGTTGGCACAGGCGTAGCAGAGCGGGAGCGATCCGCACAGCAAGGTCGAGAGCACGTGCGGCTCGTAGCGGCCCAGCAGATCGTTGCCGCGCTCCATCCGGGCCGGATCCGCCCAGTCCGGCAGCACCGAGGACCGGTCGAGGTAGTCCCGCAGCTTCGGCGGCAGGCCGTCGGGTATCGCCTGCCCGTTCCAGCCGAACCCGAGCAGCGCCTGCCTGACCGGTTCCGCCTGCCCCGCCGCGTAAACCTCGGCGATGGCGTCGTCGGCTCCCGGGTCACCGGCACCGCGCATCCGGTCCAGCAGGTCATCGGTCCAACGGACATCCGGCATCTCGAACTCCCGTCACGTGCCGCCCGGCCCGACCCGCTGCCGGGCCGTTGCTCACACGCGGGGTCTTACCGACAACCCAAGGAGGGCGCGCCCCACAACACCTGATCCAGCGACCGGAAGCCACCGGGGGTGGGGACGCGGGAGTTCAGCGTTGGGACCAGGTTCCGCCGTGTTGGAGGAACGCCCATTCTCGTTCCCAGGCTCGCATGCACATGCGACGGGCGAGGTGTTGGGTTCCCATGATCAGGGCGATGCAGGCCAGTTCGATCACCAGCAGCATCAGCAGCGCGGCGAAGATCGCCGATGCCGTGATCGCGCTTCCGCTGGCCGGCGCCGGCACTCGGTTGCCCGCCTGGTCGACCCACACCGTCACGGTGTCGCCCGGCGAGCTGTCGGCCGGTACCTGGACGGTCGCGGTCTGCGTCCGGGCCAGCCCGGCGCGCCACTCGACGACCGCGGTCGAGTTCAGGGCGTCCTGGCTGTATGCCTCGGATACCGGGACGCTGAGCGCGGGGCGGGTGGTCAGCACCGCGTCCACCGGCCGCGTGGTCTCTTCCGCCGTCGCCGCCCGCTGCTTCAGGTCGTTGTGCAATGACGCACCGAACAGGCCCGATGCCGGGATCCCGATCAGTGCGACCATGAGCAGCAGCACCGAGACACCCGCCGCCAGCCGATCGATGGGCCTTCGCAACGGGTTCCGGTTCACCCCCAGTGCGTTGACCAACCACGCTGCGTGCGCTTTCAGCGCCGCGACCATCGCCGACCTCCAGACATCCGGTGCACCATGAGCCGCGAACGACCGTCGTCTGGTTTTGCCTCGATGGTTGTGCGCAGCATCCGCCAATACGAGTATCCTCCCCATCCGCCCCATCGTTATCACAACGTGACCAGCCATACACCAACGGTGTAACAGATCACGTTATTCACAATCCGATTTCTCACCGAGCGAGATAACAAAGCCGGACATTTCGAGCACAGATAATCAATTCCGGCAATTCGAACTGCACCCGGCAAGTGCGGCGGCCCCGTGACCAGTGGCCGCGGGACCGCCAGATCAGCCTTCTGTCCTCAGTGGACGAAAAAACGAGCGAAGCTCCTCGGCCACCTGCGCCGGTTCCTCGTGCGCCATGAAGTGCCCGCCGCGTCCCGGCGTGCTCCAGTGGCGCAGGTCGCGGTAGATGCGCTCGGCGAGGCTCTTCGGGAAGTTCGCGAAGGCGGGCTCGTGGCTCAGCGTGACCGCCCCGGGCACCGTGATCGCCGGGACCGGGGCGTTGCGGTAGTAGTCGTAGTACTGCCGGAACGACGAGCCGATGGTGCCGGTGGCCCAGTACAGGGTTGCGACGGTCAGCAGCGCGTCCTTGTCCCAGCGCCGCTCCAGGTCGCCGCCGCAGTCGCTCCAGTCGCGGTACTTGTCGGCGATCCACGCGACGAGACCGGCCGGCGAATCCATCAGCGCCGCCGCGACCGTGTCCGGCCTGGTCAGCATGATCTCGCTGTACCCGCCGTCCGACTCGTCATAGGCGGCCAGCGCGTCGAGGTAGGCCTGCTCCTCGGGCGTCGGCGGGCGCTCGCCGAAGTCGGTGGCGATCACCGCCGAGGTCACGTGGGCACCCGCAACCTCACCCGGGTAGAGCGCGCCGAGCCACTGGGTGACGCCGCCGCCGATGTCGCCGCCGAAGGCGCCGAATCGCTGGTAGCCCAGGGTCTCGGTCATCAGCTCGCGCCAGATCTCGGCGACGCCGCGGCGCGTGAACGGCCCGTTCGGCAGCTCGGAGAACAGGAAACCCGGCAGCGAGGGGATGACCACGTCGAAGGCGTCGGCCGGGTCGCCGCCGTGGGCGGCGGGATCGGTGAGCGGCCCGGCGACCCGTAGCATCTCCGCGAAGCTGCTGGGCCAGCCGTGAGTCAGGACCAGCGGCAGCGGCTCGGGCGCGCCTTCCGCGCGCTTGCCGCGCAGGTGCACGAAGTGCACCTTCCGGCCCGCGACCTCGGCGAGGTGGTGCGGGTAGGCGTTGAGCGCCGCTTCGGCGGCGCGCCAGTCGAATCCGTCCGCCCAGTAGGCGACGAGCTCGCGGAGGTAGTCGGGATCCGTTCCGGCGGCCCACCTGGCGCTGTCGGACGCGGACGTGAAGCGGGTGCGTGACAGGCGACTGCGCAGGTCGTCGAGGACGTCGTCGGGAACGGAAATGCGAAAGGGCTGAACTGTCATTGCTTCCTTCATCCAGTGCGCGTTCAGTGGAACGGGCTTTCCTGGATGTCGGTCAGACAGCCGCCGCAGCCAGGAGCGCCCGGGTGGAACCGGTCGTGGTCATCGGGCTCACCTCCTCGCTTTGTCGAAGCTGACGCGACAGTACAGCAGTGATCGTCGCGCACGAATACCGCTCGTGAGCGTTCATTCCGGTAAGAACCGGAGCGAACACTCACGAGCGCAGCTCGTCAGCCGCGGCGGGCCGACAGGCCGGTGGCCATCGAGGCGATGCCCGCCGCGATGCCCGCGGCGTCGTCGATCTGCTGGTCGTCGTCCTGTACGCCGGGGCAGGCGAGATCCGCGAGCGCTGCGGCGGCTTGGGGCCCGAGGCCGCGGACGACGATGCGGATGCCCATGGAGCATGCCTTTCGCGCCAGCTCGCGAGCCTTCGCGTGGTCTGCCAGCGCGCCGTCGCTGAAGATGCAGAGCACGCGGTCACCCGAGTACTTCGGCAGCACCTCGATGCCGAGCTGCAGCGCGGACGACAGCAGGGTGCCGCCTCTCACCTCTGCCTTTCGGAGTGCGGAAACCACGTCGTCCAGCCGGGCCTCCGGCGGCACGTACTGCCGCACGGCATCGGACCAGAGCACCAGACCGCTCTCGTAGTGCGCGCTTTCGGCCTCGGCGAGGAACCGCTCGCCGCCGGCGATGGCCTGCGCCAGCCGCTCCCCCTGCATCGACGAGCTCACGTCGATGCACAACAGCACGTGTCCGCCGTACCGCTCCTGCAGCTTGGGCAGGTATGCGCCCGGCGGCGACTGCGTCAACCCGATTCCGCCGAAATCGCGGCGAATCCACGAACTCATCGCTCTCCCGAACTCAGCACCGCACGGTCAGCCCGGCGATGGTCGCGGCCAGCCGCTCGGTCGCCGCGCCGTCCACGACACCGTCCACATAGGCCTCCAGCTCCAGCGCCGCGCCGCCGAGCGGCTCCCGCGCGGTCACCGCCAGCAGCCCGTCCGCGCTGACCCGCAGCGTCAGCTCGATCACCGAACCTGCGGGCAGCGGCGGCAGCCCGGCGAACTCGCCGTCCAGCACCCGCCGGTTGTGCCCGACCTCCGCCGACGGCACGTCGCCGGCCTGCTCGAACACCTGGATGCGGACCGACCGCTGCCGGTTCACGATGGTGGCGAACCGGGCCGTCGCGGTGGCCGGCAGCGGATCGTTGCGGTGCACGAGGTGTTCGACGAAGCTCCGCAGGCCTTCGTCGTGGCTGTCCTCGATCAGCACGCCGAAGCTGCGCGGCACCACCGCCGCCGTCGTGCCGGTTTGCGCCGTGACAAGCCGGTGCGCGCGAACCGCGGCCCCGGACACGACGGCCAGATCGGGATCGACGATCTTCGGAGCCCGGCCGAGATGTGCTTGCATCGCGGCACGAATCATTGGTGCCTTCGTAGCGCCGCCGACCAGCAGCACCTCGTCGATCCGCGACACGCCCTTCGCCGCCGCATCGGCCAGCACCCGGTCCACGATCCGCAGGGTGCGCTCCACGAGGTCCGCGCCGAGGCTCTCCAGCGTCGCCCGGTCGACCTCGAAGCTCGCCGCGTCGTCGCCGCAGCGCAGCTTCACCCGGCGGCCGGTGACCGTGCTCAGCTGGCGTTTGACCTGTTCAGTGACGTCCTGGAGCTGCTGCCGGAACTCGTCGTCGTCCGGATCCGCGTCCGGGAACTCGCGGGCGAACGCCTCCGCCAGGTGTTCGGCGATGCGCTCGTTCCAGTCGGCACCGCCAAGCCGGCTGTCGCCGTCGGTGGCCACCACGTGCACTCCGTCGTCGGCCACCCGCAGCACGGTCGTGTCGAAGGTGCCGCCGCCGAGGTCGTAGACGAGCGCGGCACCGGGCTGGGCCTGGGCGGAGTAGTGCAGCGCCGCCGCGACCGGTTCGCTCAGCACCTCCAGCACGTCGATCCCGGCCAGCCGGGCGGCCTGCAACGTGGCTTCGCGCTCCCTGATCCCGAAGTACGCCGGAACCGTGATCACCGCGCGGACAGTCCCATGTGGACCTAAGCGGGCGACGGCGTCGTCGACGAGGCTGCGCAGGATCAGCGCCGACACCGATTCCGGCGTGTGCCTCGCGCCGTGGAACAGCAGCTCGAACTCGGTGCCCATCCGGCGCTTGATCAGCTCGACGGTGTTCTCCGGGTCCAGGTTGTCCCGCGCCGCGGCCCCGACCACGGCCGTGTCGGCGGAGGCGAAGTGCACCACCGACGGCGTGGTGAGCTCGCCGAGCCGGTTGCGCACCACCTCGACGTCACCCTCCACGATGGACGCGACGGCGGAATAGGTGGTGCCCAGGTCGATGCCGAGCACCAGCTCGTCAGGCATCGCCGAACACCGCGGTCGTGATGTCGGCGCAGCTGACCGCCGAACCCATGATGGTGAGCAGCATCGCGATCGCGAAGACCGCGATCAGCAGCCAGCGGTACACCCGGTAGTTCGCCGGGGGACGAATGCTCATACCGCCTCCGTGGTCGGCTTCTCGTCGCGGCCGAGGGCGAAGCCGCCGCGGCCCAGCAGCCAGCGGAACGGCGCGGCCGGGGTGAGCCGGTGGCCCGGCCTGATCCCGGTCACCGAGGACACCACGAAGTAGCGCACCTCGGCGAAGTCCCGCTCCGCGGCCAGCACCAGGTTGTCCAGGCCCGCGGTGTTCAGCCACTCCCGCACCGCCCCGGCGCACAGGTCGGCGGCCCACGGCAGGTCGGCCAGCAGATCGGCCTTGACCACGGTCACCGCCAGGGCCCGGCGCTCGGTCTGCACGCCGTAGTCGCGCAGCCGCCGGGCCGTCACCTGGTAGACCTGCTCGGGGTCGCCGCTGGCCGGATGTGCTTGCGCGATGCGGGATTCCAGCGCGCCGCCGAGCTGGTCGCGCACCCAGCCGATGGCGAACGGGTCGACCACCAGCACCAGTCCCCCGGCGTGGTCGAGGAATTCCAGCTCGCTGTTGTCGTCCCGGTCGACGTAGAACTCGCCGGCCGCGTCGAAGAGGTGCACCAGCGCCTGGTCGCGGGCCTTCGCCGAGCCGCCGCGGGTGAAGCGCACCGTGATCGCCGCGGGCAGCTGCCCGGCCGGCGTCTTCGCGGTGTCGCCGCCGGTGGTGATCAGCTGCTCGCCGTGCTCGAAGGCCTGCTTGCTGGCGCCGTCGACGAAGTCGAGCACGACGCCTTCGGCGGCGGCCCGGTCCCGCAGGGTGACCAGGCCCGCGTGCACGAGCCGGGTCTTGCCCGCCGACACCGGGCCGAAGACCGGCACCCGGATGTCGGTGACCGCGCCCGAACCGCCCCGCAGCGGCCGGTCGCACCGCTGGCACAGCGCCTCCAGCCGTTTGGACGCCCGCAGCACGGTCGTCGGCAGCTTCGCGCCGCACCCGCAGGTGCGCGACGCCGCGCCCAGCGCGCCGGGCCGGATGTCGTGGTGCACCACCTGGCACCCGTCGCAGCGGTAGGCGGGAACGGCCATCACGTGGTAGCAGACCGGGCAGCTGCCGCTGGCCTTCCGCAGCCGCCGCACGACCAGGTCGTAACCGCGCAGCACCCCGACCAGCGCGCCCCGGCCGAGCCATCCGAGGCCCAGCACGACCGCGCCGATGACCAGCACTTCCGCCGCGCCGACGAGCGCGCCCAGCGTGACACCGGACCAGATCAGGACGGTCAGGCCGATGCTCACGAAGCGCAGCTTGCTGCCGGTGCCGTAGTTGAGGCCCCACTGCCAGCCGCGCGCGATGAAGCCCAAGCCGTTGTGCCAGGCCGCGACCAGGTCGCGGCGCCACTGCGCGGCGAGGTAGCTCGGCCAGGCCCAGTCATGCGGGAACGGCCCCTTCGGCTTGCGCAGCCCGGCGGTGCCGTTGACCACGTCGTTCGGCGTCACCAGCGTCGGCTGCTCGGAGCCGCGCCCCGCCAGCACCAGGCAAGTCGAGACGAACGCCCACGAGCTGCCGAACAGCACGAAGAACGGGAACAGCCAGGCCAGGATCCCGATCACCACAGTGGCCAGCCACGCGCCCAGGCACAGCACCAGGAGAGCCCCGACGATGTAGGGCATTACTTCTCCCGTCTGCCGAACAGCCGCCGCGCGAACTCACGGGTGCGGGCCGGTTTGGGCTTCTGCTGCGAGAACTCCTTCAGCCAGTCGTGCCAGCCCGCGGCGTACTCGGCCGCCACGCCGCGCAGCACCTTGCTGATCCGCCGGTAGTCGGTCGGCTTGTGCTGGCCCGCCCAGCGCTCCAGCGCCTTGTCGAACGCCGCCCGCACCTGCTCCGAGGCGGCGTCCTCCCAGGCGGTAAGGAAAGCCAGCACGACCGCGTGATCGCGCCGCGACTGCGCGGCCTGCTCGTCGTTCCACACCGCGGGCAGCGCGTGGATCAGCATCTGCTGGAGCTGGTCGCCGCCTCGCACGGTCAGGTCGAGCGCGGCCGGCAGGTCGATGTCGAGCAGCACCGCGATGATCTGGTCCGCGCGGGCGGTGAACACCGACTCCGAGATGTCCTTCAGCGTCGCGGCATCGGCTTCGGCGCCCTTGCGGGCGAAGTTGCTCAGCCAGGACCGCAGCCGGCCGTCGTCCTCCCACAGCTTGCGCAGGTCGTCCCGGTCGCCGAGGTGGTGTCCCAGCATCCGCAGGACATCCAGGTACCGACCGGACACTTTGGACTTCTCCAGCACCGTGAACGACCGCTGCGCCAAGGCGTCCGAGACGGCCGTCGACGGCAGCGCGGTGACGAAGTCCTTGAGCTCGGCCATGGTGGGCGCGGAGTTCCGGAACAGCGCCTCCCACACCGCTTCGCCGGTGCCCGGCCGGTCCGGCGCGCGCAGCTGCTCGCGGAAGTTCGCGATGGTCTCCTGCCGCGCCGAGCCGCCGGAGGCCACCGCCGCGGCGGCGACCGCCGCGTCCAGCGGCATGAACGGGTCGCTGATCGTCGGGGCGAGCAGCCGCCACCAGCGGGCGTCGATCGCCTCGGCGACCTCGGCGGCACCCGGGCCTGCCAGGCGGCGGGCCAGCACGTCGCGCAGCAGGTCGATCATCTCCGGGCCGCACGTCCAGCGTGCCGGATCGACGCCGGCGTGCGGGTGCTCCGCCCACCACTCGACGAATCGCCCGGCCGCCTCGGCGAACCGGCCCACCCGGGGCCGCACGCCGAACCTGGTCGCGGTTCGCAGCAGCAGGTCCATCCGCTCCGGGGCGACGGCGCCGGCGGCCGCCTCGACCAGGATGCAGGCCTCCTCCGCCTCGTCGGGGCTCCACGGCCTCGGCGACAGCGGGGCCCGGGCATCGGCCGGAGTGCCGCGCACGATCTCGTCGATCTCGCCGCGCAGCAACGCGATCCGCACCCGGCCGGCCTGTGCCGCGTTCGTCCCGGCCAGCTTCGCCAGCACCGGCAACGCGGGCGAGGAGGCCAGCACCGCGTCCAGCACCGGCTCGACGACGTCCGATGTGGACACCGGCGGCGGCGACACCAGCCAATCCGCCAGCGCCATCGCGGAATCCTGCCCGGACACGGCCTCGTCGAGCATCAGCAGGCCGGCGGCCAGCCGGTCCGCCGCGCCCGGCCGCTGGTCGCCGCGGTTGCGGGCGAACTGGTGCGACAGTTCGATGGCGTCGACCACGTCGTAGGGGTCGACGCCGAGGAAGCGCGGCACCCAGTGCCGGGCGGCGGCGGTCGGCTCTTCCTTCCGGCGCTCGCCGCTGACCAGGTTGAACACCACGTAGTCGGAGTTGCGGTCCGGATCGGCCAGCGACCCGGCCCAGTCCGGGTGCACCGCCAGCACCTCGTGGCGGCTGTACTGCGGGTTGGTGGCGAACACCCGGAAGCCCACCCGCAGCGCCCGTTCCTGCGGCAGCAGGAGCGTTCCGGCCGCGATCCAGCGCACCGCGGTCTCCGCGTCCTCGCTGACGAACACCACCCGCGACGCGTCCTCGCCGTGCAGCCGGTCCATCGCGGAATGCACTGCGAGCAGCCAGGATTCGCCGTCCTGCCGGCTCAGCACCCAGTCCCGCAGCGCCTCTACGCCGAGCGGCCCCGCTTCGGGTTCGGCCGACACCGCCGCGCATTCGGTGCTCTCCGCAGGCTGTTCGACCCACCACGGCGCGGCCCACAGCTGGGCGGGCCGGATCGGCCCGTACAGCTGCGGATCGGTGGTGGCCAGCGCGTGGGTGAACTGGTTGCCCTCCCGCACGCCGCCGGTCTCGGCGCCCAGGTAGATCCCGCGGGCCGTCGCGTAAACACCGTCGTGCACGTGCACCAGCGACGGCGGGTATTGCGAGACCTCGCGCTTCTCGCGCATCCAGCCCACCGGGGCCTCGTAGAGCGCCGAGCGCTGCACCGCGGTCATCATCTCGTCCGTGGTGTCCGGCGAGACGGCCTGGAACTGGAATCCCGCGCCACCGCGCAGGCCCTGGCCCGGCCGGCAGTCGGTGTAGTACAGCGACTGGAACTCGCGCCCGCTCATCCTCGGCTCCGTTCGATGATCCGGAAGTGGCTGAGCAGCCACAGCAGTGGTTCGTCCACGCGGAACGGCCGCACCCCGGCCGGGTCGATCTGCTTGCGGCCATAGTCCGGTTCCGCGCCGAGCGAGGAAACCGCGAAATAGCGGAACGTCTGGTAATGCGCCCGCAGATGCCCGTCGATGTCGTCGGCGCCGAGGTCGGCCAGCAGCGCCCGCAGGTGCTCGTCGGTGTCCTGGCCGCCCGCCTCGTCGTACTGCGGGCCGGTGGCCGGCGGGCGGAGCAGCGGGTGGTTCTCGCCGAGCATCCCGAAGAACGCGTCGATCTTGGAGAACACCACGGCGATCGGGGTCTCGACCTTCTTGCGGTCGCTGAGCCCGACGCTGGAGCGCAGCATCTCGGTGACCCGGGTGAGCACGTTGATCGGCGGTTCGGTCCCGCGGCGGCTGGCGTCGGGCACCGCGATCCGGTCCGCCGCGCCCGGCAGCTGGAACGGGTCGAGCAGCACGATCAGCCCGTCCGAGGCGGTCAGGTACGCCTGGCTGTTGACGAACTCCTGGGTCGTCATGTCCTCGCCGGCGGCGTCGTAGAACGACAGCGTCGTGGTGTTGTGCACCTCACGGCCGAACTGGATGCGCGGCTGCCGCCACTGCATGACCAGCGGGACGCGGATGCCGTCGGCGGAGCCGGCGGTCGACTCGAACAGCGACCGGTCGTCGAACAGGGCGTGCTCGTAGCCCTCCAGCCACTGCGCGGTGCCGACCCCGGCCTGCTCCCCGGCGAAGGAGATGTCGGCGCCGAAGCGGCGCCGGATGTTGTGGCGCAGCTCGTGCACCAGCACCGTGGTGTAGACGGTCTTCCCGGCGTCCTTGCCGCCCACCACCCCGATCAGCGGGCTGCGGCCCTCGGCGAAGTTGGCGGGCAGCGGCGTGTGGCACACCGGGCAGGCGCGGATGCCGCTGACCGTGCCGCAGTCCGGGCACGGCGCCTTGCGCGGCGCACGGCCGAACCGCGATGACGGGGCCGCGAAGGTCGGCCAGGACGCGGGGGCGTATCCGGTGAGCCGCTGCCGCTCCGGGTCGACGGCCTTGCGGCACTTCTCCCGGCCGGGAGCGGGCCGGCCGGTGCACTGGAACCGCAGGTTGCCCGTGGGAAACCGGTGATAGCAGTAGGGACAAGCGACCTTGGCCATCAGCAGCCCCTCCCGGGCTCCGGAGCAGCGTCCCGGCAGTGCGCGGGCCGTGCGTACTTTCTGCTGCTATAGCGACACGAAGTACGCACGGCCCCGTGACCGGCGGAACCGTGGATCCGTGCCGGTTTCCGTGGTAGTCGGCCCGGTTTCGGCGGCGCCGCATCGCGGATGAACATCAGGACACCTTCAGCTGGGAGATCGGTGGATCGATCAACTGGACACCGGGGGCGGCGACGAAGCACCGCAGCCAGTACGGCTTCCGGCGCGGCAGCTCGACGGTCAGCTCCAGCGGATCGCCGAGGTCGTGGACGTCGCGGTGCACGACCTGACCGTCGTCGGGTTTGAGCGGCATGACGCGGCCGGGCGCGAGGACCACCAGCACCGTGCAGTCCGGGACGGGCTGGTCGGCGGTCACCACGATGCGCGCGGTACTCGCGCCGAACAACCGGTTCTGCCGTTCGATCCGGTAGCTGACCTGCGGCGGCGCCCCGGGCAGCACCAGCACGACGGGATCGGACCGGCTTTCGCCATTGTCGGCGGACCCGATCGCGGACACCTGCACGCGCACGTCGCCCGGCCCGGCGTCGATCCGGCAGCCACCGTCGGCCTGGTACTGCTGCCGGGTCAGCCGCAACCGCCCGGCTTCCGCGTCGGCCGACGGATTCGCCCAGGTCACCTCGGCCATCCGGACGCCGCCCGGCCACACCCAGGACAGCACCAGCTCGCCGCCGAAGCGCCGCGCGTCGAGCGAGGTGACCGGCGGCAGCGTCGCGGCAACCCGAGCGGTGTGCCGCACGGGCACGGCCTCAGCGGCGACTTCGGTGCCGTCCGGGCGGCGGTAGCGAGCGGTCAGCAGGTAGGTGTAGTCGCCATCGACGTCCACAGTGGAGTCACGAAAGGCGGTGTTGCCGCTGGTGGGAACGGCGACGTCGTCGGACTCCCCGTCGCGGCGCCGCCGCACGTCGACGCCGACGACGTCCCGGTGAACGACCCAACTCCCCTCGACCGCCCCGGTGCGAACGGCCAGCCGAACCTTGTGCACGGACGGCAGGACGTCGATCACCGCCCCGGCGGGCCGCGACCACGCACCGCCTTCGCCTGCGGCGAAAACCGCGTACCCGACGTTCCCGCCCGCCGCCACGGCGGCGTCCACCACCGCCGTCTCCGGGCCTTCGGCGACTACGTCGCCGTCATCGGCGTCGCCGGGCGTCCGCCCGGCTCGGCGCACCACCCGGTACCGGGTGGCGTCGTCGTGGTCGGGCTTCGCCCGCCACGACACCCGCACTCCGGCGCCTTCCGGCTGCGCCGTCACGGCGTCGACCGGGCTCAGCGGGATGCGCCGCAGCTCCGCCGCTATCGCGTCGTCGTCGGCGGCGAGCCGCGCGGCTTCGCCGAGCTGGCGCCTGGCTTCGCCTTCGGCTCCGTTGCGCAGCGCGTGGTCCGCCGCTTCGCGGAGTTCCCGCACTTGCTGCGCGTGCCGGTCGACGGCCGCTTTCGCGGTCGCCGCCTCGTCGGTGTCGGTGATCGCGGCCAGGGTTTGCTGGGCGGCGATCAGGTTTCCGGCGGCGAGGAGTTCGGTGACCTTCTGCAGGCCGGTGACCGGTGGCGCGGCGGTGCCGGTCTCGCTGAGCACGCTGATCACCGCCAGCCGCGCTTCGCCCGCGTCCAGGCCGCTGCGACCGAGCACCCGCAGCAGCGCGCTGGCCGGTGCGCCGTTCTCGCGGAGCCGCCGCACGTCGTCGAGCAGGTGGTAGAGCGCCAGCAGCCGGAGGTCTGCGCCGTCCTTGCCTGCGGCCGTGTTGAGCAGGCCGAGCGCTTCGCGAGCGGGTTGGTTGCCGGAGCGCCGGTTCTCCCGGTCGATCGCCTGCTGGACGGCCTTTGCGGTGAGTCCGGTCGGCTTGGGCGGGCTGCTCTCGAAGTCCGCCAGGAGCTTGTAGCTGTCGAGTTTTCCGTGCAGGAGTTCGGGAATCCCGGTGATCTCGGCGTCGCCCAGCAGCGCCTTGAGGCGGCGGAACAGGGTTTCGGGCAGCCCGCTGGTCTTCGGCAGTTCCGTCGGCGATGCGGTCCGCACCCCGGCCCCGGTCAGGGCTCGGTCGACCTCGGCGGGCGCCAGCTGGCCGAACGTCTCGCGCATCGCCTCCAGCTGGCCGGGCGTGATCAGGCCGATTTCACCGAAGTTCGCCTTCAGCATCGCGACGAGTTCGTCGACCTGCGCCTGGCTGGCACCGGCCCGGGCGTTGTTGCGGTTGCGCCACCAGGACATGCTGGACATCTCGTCGCCGGGCGCGCGCCGCAGCTCCTCGTCCTCGCGCAGGAACGCCTTGTAGACGCTGGTGGTGAAGCTGGATTTCGCGGTGGACTGGGCGCTCTTGTTCCAGTGCGAGCGGACCTCGGCGAGCCGCTGCGCCAGCTCCGCGTCCGAGAAACCCGGCTCGACCGCGTACCTGGTCAGCAGGTCGTCGGGTAATCGGCCGCTGCGTCCCCGCAGCGGCCGGACCACCTCGCGCTCGTAGACCTTGGGATCGAAGGGTTGCATCGGAGCCCGTCTCTGACCTCTGTTCGATCTTTGTCTTTGAAGCGGCGCAGCCGCTTAGCCCACCCTCGCAACCCGCACCGCCGCAGGTTCTCAGGTGTCTTCTCGCGAGGACAGCCCCGACGTGGTGAATTGGCCATTCATGATGTCGGGGATCCCACAGCGAGAAGACCGCGGTAACTCCCGCAAGGGGGGCCGCCACCCGCACCGCTACGCAGAACGAGCCTGGAAACAGCCACTTCAGCCGGAGACCGTGATCCCGGCGACCACCTTCTTAGCCTCGGCGACCTCCTCGTCGCTGCGGACGCTCACCCGGACCTTGATGTCCAACGACTTCCCGGTGGACGGCTCGGTGGCGGTCAGCTCCAGCAGGCCCTCGTCGTCGACGGTCATCCGGATGTTCACCGGCGATCCGACCGGCAGCGGCGGCAGCCCGTCGATGAGCCCCTTGCCCTCGTTGATCGGCTTGTTCTCGGCCAGCTCCGGCCCCGCGACCACGCCGGACTGCTCGAACAGCTCGATCATCACGCCGGTCTGGCCCTCTTCGACGGTGGCCGCCTCCAGCACCCGCTCCGCGGTGGGCAGCGAGTCGTTGGCGTGCACGAGGTGCTTGACGAAGTGCTGCGTCGGCTTCTGCTGCCAGTCAGGATCGCCGGTGTCCACGAGCTTCACGCCGAAGGCCTTGGGCAGCACGTTGCGGGTCTTCTTGGCGGCGAGGTCCTCCAGCGCCTTGACCGAGATCCCGGTCTGCTGCGCCACGTTCTGCACGGCCTCCGCGACGCCGGTGGCGCCCTGGTCGGCGGCGTCGGTCATCTCGCGGTGCACCACGCGGCCCAGCGCGTACAGCGCGGCGCCCTTGGCCACCGCCAGGTCCGGGTCGTGCAGCTTCGGGTCCCACCCGAAGTCGGCGCGCAGCCGCTCGACGACCGCCGGCATCTTCGTCGACCCGCCGACCAGCAGCACGTCGTCGATCTGCGCGCCGGGCTGCTTGTCCTGCAGCGTCGCCAGGGTGCGCTTGAGGATGTCGATGGTCTTGTCCAGCAGGTCCTGGGTTTCGGCCTCGAACTGCGCGCGGGTCACCTCGACGCGGGCGCTGACGCCGGCGCCGCGCAGCGCCACCGCCCGGGATTCCGCTTTGGACAGCTGCTTCTTGGTGTCCTCCGCGGTGGTCGCCAACGACTGGAGGAACTCCTCGTCGTCCTCGACCTCGGTGCCTTCCGGCGCCTGCTCCAGGAACTTCGCCAGCAGGTGGTTGCGCAGCCGCAGGTCCCAGTCGGCGCCCCCGAGGTGGTCGTCGCCGTCGGTGCAGACCACCACGATCTCGTCCTTCGACACCCGGATCACCGTGGTGTCGAAGGTGCCGCCGCCGAGGTCGTAGACGAGGATCGTCTTGTCCTCGGCGTCGGTGGTCGCCTCGTAGTGCAGCGCCGCGGCCACCGGCTCGGGCACGATGCCGATCACGTCCAGCCCGGCGATCTGACCGGCGTTCTTGGTCGCGCTGCGCTCCAGCATCCCGAAGTAGGCGGGCACGGTGATCACGGCGCGGCTCGCGTCGCCGCCGGTGTGCGCGGCGGCGTCCTGGGCGAGCTGCTTGAGGATCAGCGCCGAGATCGACTCCGGCGTGTAGGTGGTGCCGTGGAACTCGAACTCGGCGTCGCTGCCCATCTGCCGCTTGATCAGCGACACCACCCGGTCCGGGTCGATGATCGCGGAGTTCTTGGCCACCGACCCGACGACCACGTTGGCCTCGTTCTCGAAGAACACCACCGAGGGCGTGGTCTCGTTGCTGTCGGTGTTGCGGCAGACGGTCGGGCGGCCGGTCTCGTCGACGTACGAGATGGCCGAATAGGTGGTGCCCAGGTCGATGCCGAACACCTTCAGGTCGCCGTCAGACATCTGCGCTCATCCCCTCTGCTCGCGGGTCGTTCTCGGTGGCCGGCGCGGTTTCGGCGCTCCAGCGGTACACGTGCACCCGCGCGGGGACGGTCACGCGATCGGTCGTGGTGTCCAGGTATCCGTCGGAGACGACGACGGCGATCCGCTCGTGCTGGCCGGGATCATCGGCCGGGAGGACCTTGATGGCGCGGTGCTCGCGCGCCGAGAACTCGGCGCCGACCGCCGGCCGGATCGGCGCGCTGCCGCAGCGTTCCAGGGCCTGTTCCGCGCTCAGCGCGAAGGAATCGAGCAGGTCCGCGACCTGCTGCCGGCCGAGCTCGGCGGGCAGCGTGCGGGCCTGGTGCAGCAGGTCCTTGCGGAGGTTCTGCAGGTCCGTGGTGATCGGGCGCAGCACGAGGTTCTGCTCGCCGGCGCGCAGCCGCTCCACCTCGGCGTGCAGCTTGTCGATGACGCGCTCGCGGGCGGCGGCGCGCTCGTGGTGCTCGCGGACCTGCTCGGTGAGCGCCGCGACCGCCTCGGTCAGCCGCGCGACGGGGTCCGGCTCGGGCTCGGGTAACGGCTCGGCGGATTCCGCAAGCGGCTCAACCGGTTCCGGCTCCTGGTCCGCCTCCGGCACCGCCGGTTCGGGTACGTCGGCGACCGCGTCTACCGGCTCCCCGGTGTCCGGCCGCCGGTCGCCGTGCCCTGGCTCGTCACGCATGAACTCGCCCGCCTCGCTGCTCACCGCTGCCGCGGAGTGACCAGTAAATGATCACCAAGCCTAGTATCGTCCCGCTCCGTTCAAGCGGGATTCACCGACTTTGGACGGCAGAGCTGCGAAGGCGGTTCCCGGCGGCGATTGCTCCGAACCGGTGAGTCACGACCCGTGAGTACTTTGTGCCGCTATAGCAGCACAAAGTACTCACGGCTGATGACCAGCGGAAATGAAGTGGGTGGCGGCGCATCGGGGCGCGGACCGCCGCCACCCGCGTACTCACCGGGTGGCGAGCACGTCCTCGCGGAACACCTGCGGGGCGATCAGCACGCCACCGGCGAAGTTCCGCTCGACCTCGGCGATCTCGTCCGGGTTGGGCTTCGGGTTGTCGCAGTCCGGCCCGGCGCTGGCGCCCGACATCAGGTCCTCGCACAGCCCGGTCCGGTTGTCCGGCAGGCCGAGGATGTGCCCGAGCTCGTGCGCCGCGATGCGGATGGTGTCGTGGCCCTCGTTCACGGCCTGGCGGCCCATCCAGATCCGGCCCTGCCCGAGCCCGATCACCTCGGCGCGCGGCCAGCCGTCATCGGCGAGCACCACCACGTCGGCCGCGCCGCCGGAGGCCGGTTCCAGCCGGACGTTCTGCACATTCTCGTTCCAGACCTGCGCACCGGCATCCACCGCATCGCGGAATTCGGCCGCCTGGCTGGCGTCGTAGGTGACGACCCGGACGTTCTCCGGGACCGCCGCGCCGGCCGCGGCCGGAACGACGAGTGCGACCAGAAATGCGATGAGCAAACCAACAACGGGTCGTATCGTTCGGGGCAGGTTCATCTGCGGACCTCCTAAACGAACCGGATCACGGTGCCCTCGAACGTATTGCCCCCACCAGTGCCGCACAGTCGCCTGGCGTAGATGTGCCACAACGCGAATTTCCCGGAATAGCGGCGAACAACGCGACGGGGCCAGCTTATTTCTCGCGAAATGCCGGAAATCGCGTGGCCACCGGATCGGCGCAACAGCAGAATGAACTAGTGCCACCGGAACTTTGGGAGGACATCGAGATGGCCGACGAACTCAAGCCCATGCCGCAGGACTGGCGCCGCGCGCTGGCCATCGTCGCGCACCCCGACGACCTCGAATACGGCTGCTCCGGCGCGGTGGCCGCCTGGACCGCGAGCGGCCGGGAGGTCTCCTACCTGCTGGTGACGCGCGGCGAGGCGGGCATCGACGGGATCGCCCCGGAGGAGGCGGCGCCGCTGCGCGAAGCCGAGCAGCTCGCCAGCGCCGCCGAAGTGGGCGTGCAGTCGGTGGAGTTCCTCGACCACCGCGACGGCGTGATCGAGTACGGCCTGCCGCTGCGCCGGGACCTGGCCCGCGCCATCCGCGAGCACCGGCCGGGGCTGGTGATCACGCTCAACCATCACGACTCCTGGGGGCCGGGCAGCTGGAACAGCGCCGACCACCGCGCGGTGGGCCGGGCGGCGCTGGACGCGGTGGCGGATGCCGGGAACCGCTGGATCTTCCCGGAACTCGTCGACCACGGCTACGAACCGTGGTTGGGGGTGCGCTGGATCGCGGTGGCCGCGTCGCCACACCCGACGCACGCCGTGGACATCACCGACACCCTGGACCGAGCCGTGGCGTCGCTGGCGGCGCACCGGACCTACCTGGAAGCGCTGAGCGACGAGCCGGCCGAGCAGCACGCCCGAGGATTCCTGGAAGGAGCGGCCCGCGAGCACTCCGAACGCTTCGGCGGCCGCGCATGCACCACCTTCGAGCTGATCGGCGAGGGCTGACGCCGGGCGTTGGCCACGGGGCCGTGAGTCTTTTGGGTCGCCATAGCAGCCCAAAAGACAAGATGCTCTGCCCCGAGTCGAGCAGCCAGAAGAACGGGAACGCCAGCGCCGCGGTGGCGATCGCGCCGGTGACGATCACCTTCTTCGCGCCCAC